>CAIORQ010000080.1 GCA_903860745.1 uncultured Actinomycetes bacterium
ACGCGCAGCTGGGACAAGGCCCAGACCTTCTATGAACCCGTTCACTACCTGGCGTTACTCGAACGAAAGCCCGGCGCCTTCGATGCGGCGCGACCCTTGGAGGACTGGCAACTGCCGGCGTGCTTCTGGTCGCTGCGCCGGCGACTCGAGGTTGACATGGGACCAAGTGGCATACGCGAATTCATCAAGGTGCTGCGTCTCTTGGAGCGTCATTCGATGTGCGATCTGCGCATCGCGGTCGAACGTGCCGGCGTGATGCTGAGCGTGAACGCCGACGTCGTCGAGCTGCTCATACGCGCCAACAACGAGACGCCGGTCGAGCTGTTCAGTCTCGACGGACACGCGCACCTACGCAGCGTTCACGTCGAGTCGCCCGACCTCACCGCCTATGGGACTCTCACGGCGGTGAACTCATGAAGCGCCTCGAAGCCAAGTCCATGGTGCTCTTGAAGCATCACCTCAAGGCCCTGCGTCTACCCACGATCGGTGCGGAGTGCGAGAAGATCGCTGCCCAAGCCGCGAGTGACAACGTGGACCACCTGAGTTACCTGTTGCAGCTGTGCGAACTGGAGTTGCTCGAGCGTGAGCGCAAGTCCGCCGAACGTCGGATGAAGGCCGCCAAGTTTCCGAGCACCAAGTCCCTCGCCACGTTCGACTTCCTCGCTAGACCGAGCGTCAACAAGATGTTGGTCTTGGAGCTCGCGCGTTGCTCGTTCATCGACGAACGTGAGAACGTGCTCTTCATTGGCAACCCCGGCACCGGCAAGTCCCATCTCGCGACGGCGATCGCCGCCGAGGCCTGCGCCAAGGGTTACAACGTCCGGTTCTTTCGGGTCACCGAGTTGGTCACGATGCTCATCGAGGCGAAGGATCAGCGGATGCTCGCACGACTCAAGACGCAACTCTCGAAGCTGGACCTGTTGGTCCTTGACGAGCTGGGCTACGTCCCTGCGACCAAGGTCGGCGCGGAGCTGCTCTTCGACGTGATCGCGACCGCCTACGAACGCTCGAGCATCATGGTCACGACCAACCTCCCCTTCGAAAACTGGACCGAAGTTCTGGGCTCAGAACGGCTCACCGGGGCCACGCTCGACCGCTTGACGCATCGCTGCAAGATCATCGAAACCAAGGGAGAGAGTTACCGACTTCAGGACGCCGCGAAGCGTTCCAGAATCAGAAAGTCCTGAGAGAAAGTGGCGTCAGCCACGTTCTTGAGGCAGACTTAGGAGACAATCACGTGTGGCTGTTTTCGACCAGCGGGCGTGGCTGTTTTGGGCCAGCGTTCACACCTGTGCATAAGATGCACTTACCAGGAGAGATTGGGAGTCACAATGATGAGAGAGATCAAAAAAGTCGTTCTGAGCGTCGCAGTCCTCCTGACGAGCCTCACCGCAGTCACCGCTGCCTCGGGCGCCACTGCTCCGCTGTCACCTCCGACCAATGTGAAGGTGGTTGTCGGTATGGGCACAGCGACCGTATCGTGGGGGCCGTCGTTCCCGGCCGCGAAGGTGTCGTACTATCTAGTCATGGCGATGCCCGATCCCCTCAACGTTGGCGACGGCAAGTACATCAGGTCAGTCAAGGTCAAGGCACTCAAGACAACCCTCACTGGCCTCGTCAAAGGTGGGGTGTACACGTTCGCAGTGGCGGCCTCCGGTAAGAATTCGATAACCACTTACTCCAGTGCTGTTCGTAAGGGTCCCTTCCGGATCGGGGGAGGCGCTTCGTCGAGTGGACCGAGTGCTGTGTCGCTTCAAAGATGCGCGCTCGGTCTGGGCAACTGGGTTATCGACACCTCGAACTTCATCTCCGCCCAATCTGGTGGACTCCCGCCCGTCATCACGACTTTCGGAGAGTCCTCGCCAATCGAGGCCTGGATCATGGGACAGGTTGGCATCTTCCTAAGCGCTACTGTATCGAGCGGGCAGTCGGCTGCCGACAATGCGCTGCTGGCGCGCGGCAGCGCGGAATGCTCGCACTTGGCCAAGGGCGGCGTCAATCTTGCCGCCATTCCCGCGCCCGTCGCGGGCTGAGAACAGGCACCAGGCACCGCCGCCATCCGAGGGGAACCCAGTTCTTCTGCAGTCAGCAGAGAAACAATGAGCGTCGACCGCGCGTGTCGCGCAGATGACGGAGGGAACCGTGAGAACTGTAAACACGCATCGAAAACAGCAACACTGAGTCCCTAAACGCGCATCGAAAACAGCAACACCCAACAGCTCCGCGCTGGCGAATTGGCTTTTAGCAAGTCAATAACCAGAACGGGAGAAGGGTCCGCGACGACCCCTTCGCCCCGCTGTCGGTCTACGCGCGTGAACTCATCGCCGAGCGCGGCGAGGACACGCCGATCGCCTGGGTTCACCGCTCCCAGCGCTTCGCCGAGAAGTTGGCCTCGCCCGACACCTCCATGGCCGACCTCATCGGCGAGGTCGACCCCATCAAGGTGGCCGGCGGCCTCTACCTCGACGACCCGCGCGCGCTCTCCTTCGGCCTGGTGCCCAAGTCGAACCGCGGCATCTTCGCCATCAACGAGCTGCCCGACCTCTCCGAGCGCATCCAGGTGGGCCTGCTCAACGTGCTCGAGGAGCGCGACGTGCAGATCCGCGGGCACCTGGTGCGCCTGGAACTGGACCTGCTGGTGGTGGCGACGGCGAACCCCGAGGACTACACGAACCGCGGCCGCCTCATCACGCCCCTGAAGGACCGCTTCGGCTCGCAGATCCGCACCCACTACCCCTTCGAGATCTCCACCGAGATCGAGATCGTGCGCCAGGAGGCGTCGCTCCCCACGGCGGACCGGCCCATCGAGGTTCCCTGGTTCATCGAGGACATCGTGACCCGCGTCAGCCACGTGGCGCGCGCGAGCCACGTGATCTCCCAGCGCTCGGGGGTGTCGGTGCGCCTGTCCATCGCCAACTTCGAGACGGTCGTGGCGAGCGCCCTGCGGCGCGCGCTGCGCACCGGCGATGCGGCCGTCGTGCCGCGCGTCAGCGACCTGGCGGCCATGGTGCAGTCCACCCAGGGCAAGATCGAGTTCGACACCATGGACGACGAGGACGCCGACCAGATCATCGCGGCGCTGATCTCGCTGGCGGTGCGCCAGTGCTTCATGGAGCACGTCGTGCTCGAAGAGGCCGGAGCCATCGTCGACGAGTTCAACGCCGAGGTCGTCGTCCACACCGGAGATGACCTGGCTGATCAGGAGTATCTCCAGGTCCTCGCCGCCATGCCGGCCCTCTCGGCCGCCGCGGCGCGAGTGGCCGGCAGCGACGACGACGGTCAGCTGGCCTCGGCGGCGGAGTTCGTGCTCGAGGGCCTCTACTTCACCAAGCGACTCGCCAAGGACGCCGCGGGCGCGCGCGCCCTCTACCGCTCGAGGAACCGTTAGTGGCCGTGCGCTACGGCTTTCGCCGTTTCCGCGAGGACGACGATGACGACGCCGACGTCGAGGAGTTCCTGCGCCTCCTCGGCGACGACCTCATGGAGCACGGCGACCTAGAGGCCGCCATGGACCGTCTGCTGCGCGAGGGCTACACGGCCGAGGACGGCGAGCGCGTCGAGGGACTGCGCGAGTTGCTCGAACGAACGCGCCGGCGCCGCCAGGAGCTCGAGCGCCAGGGCGACCCCGACGGTGAGCTGCAGCGCTACCGCGACTGGCTCGACGAGATCGAGGCCACCGAGGAGGAGGCGGCCGACGAGCTCCTCGCCGAGGCGACCGACTCGGGCGACCAGCGGCGCCTCGAGGTCACGCGCGAGCTGGTGGACCAGCGCGCCATGCAGCGCGACCTCATGGGGGACCGACTCGGCGAACGCCTGCGCTCCTTCCAGGACTACGAGTTCATCTCCTCAGAGGCCCGTGAGGACTTCGAGCGTCTCGTCGCCGAGCTGAACGACGACCTCCTGTCGACCTACTTCGAGCAGAGCAAGGAGATGTTCCAGAACCCCGACCCGGCCGAGCTGCAGCGGCTACGCGACATGATGGACGCGCTCTCGACGATGATCGAACAGGAACAGCGCGGCGAGGAGCTCGACCCCAGCTTCGAGAGCTTCATGGAGGACTTCGGCGACTTCTTCTCGGGGGCCGAGTCCCTCCAGGACGTGGTGCGCATGATGGCCGAGCGCGCCGCCGCGGCCGAGGCGATGTTCAACTCCCTCTCGGCCGAGCAGCAGAGCGAACTGCGCGGGCTCTTCTCCCAGATGATGGCCAACATGGAGCTCGACCTCTCCCTCAACCGACTCGTCTCGAACCTGCGGCGCGCGACGCCCGACATCGACTGGAACCGTGCGCACCGCATGCGCGGCACCAACGGGGGTTCCTTCGCCGACGCCACCTCGGTCGCCGAGCAGCTCGGCGAGCTCCAGGCTCTCGAGAACTTCCTGGGGCGCGCCAACGCCGCCCACGGGCTGCCCGAGGTCGACCTCGAGGCCGTGCGCCGCCACCTCGGCGACGACGCCGCGCGCCACGTGGCGCGCCTGCAGCGCACCGTGAAGGGGCTGCGCGAGCGCGGCTTCGTCGACCGCGACCAGGGGCGCCTCGAGTTGAGCGCCAAGGGGGTGCGCCAGATCGGCCAACAGGCCCTGCGCGACCTCTTCGCCCAACTGCGCGACTCGCCCACCCTGGGCGGGCACCGCAGCGCCACCGTGGCGCGCGGGGGCGACCGCGAGGAGACCGCCAAGCCCTGGGAACCCGGCGAGCCCTTCTCCCTGCACCTGCACCAGACCCTGCGCAACGCGCTCTACCGCCAAGGTCCGGGCACGCCGGTGCGCCTGCACCCCGACGACTTCGCCGTCGAGGAGTTCGAGGCGCAGCGGCGCTCGGCGACGGTCTTCGCCATCGACCTCTCCTTGTCGATGGCCATGCGCGGCAACCTGGTCCCGGCCAAGAAGATGGTGCTGGCGCTGACCCAGTTGATCCGTTCTCGCTTCCCGCGCGACTTCGTCGCGGTGGTGGGCTTCGGCGAGACCGCCCAGGAGCTGCGCGTCGAGGACGTCCTGGCCCTGACCATCGACTACAACTACGGCACCAACCTCCAGCACGCCCTGGCGCTGAGCCGTCACCTCATGCGCAACGAGCGCGGCGAGCGCCAGGTCGTCGTCGTGACCGACGGCGAGCCCACGGCGCACCTCGACGAGCGCGGCGAGCCCTTCTTCTCCTGGCCGCCGGTGGCCGAGACCCTGGAGCGCACGATGGCCGAGGTGCTGCGCTGCACCAAGGCGGGCATCGTGATCAACACCTTCGCCCTGGACATCGAGCGCAGCCAGTTCCCCTTCGTGGAGCAGATCTCGCGGGTCAACTCCGGGCGCACCTTCTACACCTCGGTCGACGAACTCGGGGTCTACGTGCTCGACGACTTCGTGAGGTCGCGACGGGTGGGCTGATCCGGCTCAGCCCTTCTCCGGGGCGCCCCGCACGACCTCGAGGAAGGCACTGAGGTCGACCGGCTCCCCGCTGGCCTCCTCGGCGAAGTCCGGCAGGGCGCTCAAGACCACCACGCAGGGTCCGGTGGCCAGGGCCGCCTGCTCCTCGATGGCGTCGGCCGCCTCGGCGAGCTCCGCGGCCAGGTCGTCGGCGGCGAAGGTCGTGTCGTAGTGCTCCTCGGTGGCCAGCTCAGCCACCTGGACCGAGAAGGAGGGCTGACCCTCCACCCCGTCGGCGAAGAAGCTCAGACAGCCGAGGGAGTCGAGGTAGGTGCCCGACGTGACCAGGTCGAAGGTGCTGCCCACCAACTGGTCGTGCCGCAGCGCGGTGGTGGCCACGAGGCCGGTGGCGTCCAGGGCGTCGGCGACGTCGACGCAGAGCTGGGCCAGGTTGGTGGTGGGCGCGTAGCCCACCTGGAACTGTCCGAGGATGACCGGGCGTCCGGTGAGCCCACCCAGGGTCGTGGCGGTCTGATCGCGGATGACGGTGGACTCGAAGAGTCCCACGCCGTAGGTGGTGGCGACCTCGATCACGTGGCACTCGGCGAGCTGGGTGATCCGCTCCACCGCGTCGAAGGCGACCGCCGCCCGGCGCGAGAGCTCCGTGGTGGCCCCGTCGACGAAGCGCTGGTGCAGCTCGTCGAGGTCCAGGCCCAGGTCCCGCCCGATCACCAGGGTCGCCTTGAACCACGATTCCCACGAGACGTCCGAGACCTGGGGGAGCAGACCGTAGGCGTCGAGGGCGTCGCTCAGGGCACGCGCGGAGGAGTCGCGCAGCGCGCGCAGCGCGCGTCGTCGCGCGAAGAGGGTCAAGAGGTCCCGGTCGTCCGCGCTCAGGGCCGAGCGCGCGTCGTCGCGACGTTCGTCGAGGGCGTCGAAGATCGAACGAACCGTGGTGGAGAGCGTCTCGTCGATCGGGTTGTCGCGAAAGCGCACGAGGTCGTTGTCGCGCTCGACGTAGTCGAGTCCGGCGAAGGGCGAGAGCATGCTCATGGGCAACACGATAGAGGCCACGCGAAGGTGGCTCGGGCCGGGGAGGCATCAGGGGAAATTGAGAACGGATTTGCATTCGGCGGAGGATTCCGACACAATGACACTGTTGTAATTACACCGATGGGGACACCGCCGGACGGGGAGGACTACGACATGGAAATCGTCAGCGCGATGATGGGGATGGAAGACCGCGGTTGGCAGTCCCGCTCGAATTGCATGGGCGTCGACCCCGACCTCTTCTTCCCGGAGCGCGGCGCGTCGACCCGTGAGGCCAAGGAGGTCTGCCGAGGCTGCGTGGTGCGCGAGGACTGCCTCGAGTACGCCCTCGACAACGGCGAGAAATTCGGCATCTGGGGCGGCATGAGCGAGCGCGAGCGTCGCCGACTGCGCCGGGCGCGGGCCCTCGAGCGTCGCGCCCAGGCCAGCTAGGACCGTCGCGGCGTCCGCGACTCGATCGTCGCGTCGGCGCTGAGCCCGAGTTGCGCCCAGCGCGCCGGGTCCTCGCGGTCCAGGAGCGCCCGCGGTAGCAGTCCGACCAGTTCGGCGTGGTCGATCCTGCCGGCGCGCAGTTCGGTCGCGACGAGGTCGTAGACCTGCGAGGGGCTGACCACGTCGAGGTCCACGAGGTTGCAACTCACCTGCACGTCGTCACCGACCCGCAGACCCAGCGTGCGCAGTCCCGGGCGGCGAAGGAGTCGCGCGAGGCGTCGGGCCTCATCGAGGGAGGTCCCGCGCAACCAGAGGTTCCACGCCACCAACACGGGTCGCGCACCCACCGCGCTCGCGCCGCGGCGCGGGTCGGCCAACGCCGGTCCCAGGTCGGGGCCGAGGTCGACGAAGGCGTGCGCGCGAACGTAGGGCAGGGTGCGCTCGCCCTGGGGCGTGGGCCCGTAGAGGAAGACCGGGACCTCGTGGGTCCGCGCGATCCACGCCGCCGTCTCGTCGCGCAGGCGCACCGCTGCGTCGAAGGACTCGGGCGCCAGGGCCACGAAGGGGACGACGTCGACGACGCCGAGTCGCGGGTGCGCGCCCTCGTGGCGGGAGAGGTCGAGCGCGGCGAAGCTCGCCGTGACGAGGGACCGCACGTTCTCGGCCAGCGCGGGGGCGTCGTCGATCATCGTGAAGACGCTGCGGTTGTGGAACACGTCGCTGTGGCGGTCGCGCAGGGACCCTCCGGCCGCTTGGTCCAGGGCGGCGAGCACGGCCCCGTCACGACCCTCGGAGACGTTGATCACGCACTCGAACACGCCTGCACCATAGACGCCCGGCCCCCGCGGCGTCCGGTGACGGGCCGGGGCGACGGGGTAGACTGGAACACCGTCGTACGACGTTCTCTCGAAGGAGTACCGTGAGCCAGGTTCCGACCACTGACAGCACTGAGGTCACCGACCCCGTCGGTCACGTCCAGGTCGTCTACCTGGGACCCGTCGCACCCCACTGGGAGTGCCGCATGGTCTTCGGCGACGAGGAGCAGATCCAGGCCTTCGTGGACCGCATCGACGCGCGCCTGCGCTTCTTGCCGCCCCACGACCCGCAGTTCCGTCGCAACCGCGAGCGCGTCAACCGCGACGCCGAGCGCGAGAACCTGCTGGTCGAGTGGAACCTCGGCTACGAGGAAGAGATCTAGGCCAGGGGCGAGTTCGACACCCGCTCGAACCACCCCGCGGGGTCGCCGAGCTCGGCGTCGCTGGGCAGTCCGTCCACCCGCAACAAAGCGCTGAAGGCCCCGACGCCCCGGGTCGCGATGACCTCGGCCACGAAGGCGCGCGCCGCCTCGTGGTGGGGACCTTGATTGGAGATCGCGAAGAGCGCCGCCGCGGCGTCCTCGCCGCGCGCGTCCGAGAGCCGGTGTCGCCGCCAGGCCTCGCCCAGACTGGCGCGCGGCCCCAGGATGGCCGTCGTGATCCCCTCGGCCGCGGCGTCGAAGAAGGCGCCGAGCGCCGCCGCCGCGGCGTTGATGGCCTGCGTCGCGTCGGTCTCGCCGGGCAGCTCGATCTGGTCGAGGAGCGACTCGGGGTGCGACATGAACGCCGAGATGTTGTCGGGGTTGATCATGCCCTGCAGTCGAGTGAGGATGTCACCCTGGGCGGCCGCGGCCTCGCGGACGGCGTCGGCCAGGAGGGCGCGCAAGGCGTCGCCGGTGCCGGGCTGGGAGAGGACCAGGGAGGCGACGAACTCGCGCGCCAGGGCGAAGACGTAGACCTCGTCGCGCTCGAGGGACCACTCCTGCGCGAAGGCCGCCAGGTTGTTGACCACCAGCAGGCGCTCGGCGTTCTCTCGGGGCAGGGGCAGGGCCGCCAAGGACCAGGCCCGCTCCGAGAAGTGCCCGGCCACCGAGCCCATCTGAAACCCCAGGAAGAGCGGACCGAAGGATCCGGCCAGCTGGGCCATCATGGCTCCGCCCTCGACAGCGTCCAGGTCGAGGGTGGGCGGGGAGTCGGTGAGGGGCGCCAGGAGCGGTTTCCACTGGGTCAGGGCGGCCAGCGTCAGACCCGTTCGGTTGACCGCGGTCACCTCGGGGGTCGACGAGACCCCGAAGAGGGCGTCCACGTGACGTCCCACCAGCGGGGCGAACTCCTCGAGGCGTTGACGTTCGCGGGGCTGGGGATTGGGGTCGCCGTCGTCGCCCCGCGCGACGTTGAGGGCCAGCTGGGTGGCCGTCTGGAACCACGCGTCGGGACCTTGCTGGCCCAGCATCTTGAAGAGGTCGCCGAACATACCGTCCATGGGGTTGTCAGTCACGACCCCAACTTACGCGCCGGGCGCGCCACGGTGTCGGGCCCGTGACGCGTTGGGGGACCTAGCATTGACGGCTATGGCCACGGACGTCGCACTCGATATCGGGACCGCCCGGACCCGCCTGGCGACCGCCGAACGGGGCCTCGTCTTCGACGAACCCACCATGGTGGCCATCGACACGTCCTCGGGGGCGGTCATGGACATCGGACACGGGGCGATCGACCTGATCGGAAGGACTCCGCGCCACGTCGTGGTCTTCCGGCCCCTGGCCCAGGGCACGACGGTGGACTTCGACGTCACGGCACGGCTCATCGCGGGCCTCTTCGAGCGTGCCGGGGTCTCGAAGCTGTCGCGGGCCCGCGTGGTGATGAGCGTGCCCTCGCTCGCCACCTCGATCGAACGCCGCGCGCTGCGCCAGGCGGCGGTGCAGGCCGGTGCACGCGAGGTGAGCCTGATGGAGGCGCCGATCGCCGCGGCCATCGGGCTGGGCCTGCCCGTGCAGGACCCCGTGGGCTCCGCGGTGACCCTGCTCGGGGCGGGCGCCTCGGAGTCGGCGATCATCTCCCTGGGCGGCATCGTGGCCCTGGGCGCGCGGCGCGTGGGCGGCAACGACATCGACGAGGCCCTCGCGACCCTGCTGCGCCTGCGTCAAGGGGTCGTGGTGTCGCCGGCCATGCTCGAGGAGCTCAAGATCACCATGGGCTCGGCGCGCGCTCGCAGTCACGGCGAGTCGCGCACGGTGAGCGCGCGCGCCATCGAGGACGGCCTGCTCGAGACGGTGGAGGTCAAGGCCGAACTGGTCAACGCCGCCCTCGCCGAGACGGTGAACGCGACGCTGCGCCTCATCCAGGAGTGCCTCTCCGAGGCGCCGCCGGACCTCTCCCAGGACGTCTCCAACCAGGGCATGGTGCTCGTGGGTGGCCACGCCCAGTTGACGGACTTCGCCGAGCTCATCTCCCACACCACCGGGGTCAGCGTGCGCGTGGCCGAGGACCCCGGCACCGTGGTCATCCGCGGTCTGGCCATGTGCCTCGAGGAGATGGCCGCGCTGCACGGGCTCCTGCGCGAGGTGGACCGCTAGGAGTCGGGCTCGTCGCGCCCCAGCTGGTCCGCCGCCGCGCGCACCTGCCAGTCGCGGTCCTCGCTCGCGCGCGCCAGCGCGGCGTCGATGTCGGGCCCCTCGAAGTTGGCCAGCGCCACGATGGCGCGACGGCGCACCGGGGGCTTGTCGTCGAGGGCGCCGACGATCGCGTCGCGCGCCCGGTCGTCGCCGATGGCCCCCAGCGCGGCGATGGCCGATTCGCGGCAGCGCGCGTCGTCGTGCGACGTGGCCACCTCGATCAGCTTCTCCACGGCCCCGACCTCGAGCAGCTCGCCCAGCGCGAAGGCGGCCGCGTCGACGACCAGCGGGTCCGCGTCGCCCAGTCGGGCGATCACGGCGTCTCGCAGGGTCGGGTCGTCGCTCGCCGTGTCGGCGATCATCGCCAGGCTCTCGCGGCGCACGCGGGCGTCGACGTCGTCGAGGGCGCGGCCCCACTGCTCAGGGCTCAGCAGCCCCCGGCGGTGCGCGGCGCGAAGGGCCAGGATGCGCCGGCGCGCCAGGGGGTCGTCGAGGTGCGCCAGCACGAAGGCGTCGGCGGATCCGTCGAGGCGGTGCGCGCCCACGACGAGGGCCTCGTCGACGTCGTCCGGTAGCGTGTTCCCATCACTGTGCACGGCTCCATCTCACCACCTCCACGTCGACGGAGCGGTTTTTCTCGACTCGTGGCCCCTTTCGTGTCGGCTTTGGTGGTCATCATCGCCCTGCGCAGCTGGCCGACCGACATCTACGCCCTGACCCCCGGCGACGCCACCAACGTCTCCTCCCTCGTCTCGGTGAAGGGCCTGGCCACCGATCCGCACCGCGACCGCATCGACCTCGTCGACGTCTACCTCCAGTCGCTCTCGGAGCTGCAGTACCTCAACCTCAAGTTCTTCGGCCAGCACCGCGAGTTCGTCGGCGCCGACCAGCTCCTCGAGCCCGGGGTGCCCTCCAGCCAGCTGCTCGCCCAGGGTTACCTCGAGATGAGCGACTCCCAGACGGCGGCCAAGGTGGCCGCGCTGCGCGCCCTGGGCTGGCGGGTGCCTGCGACCCCGGCGGGCGCCGTCGTCGCCGCCGTCGTCGCGAACACGCCCGCGTCACGGGCGGGGGTGGCGGTCGGCGACGAGATCACGGCGATCGACGGCCGCCGCGTCACCGGCCTGTGCTCGCTGCTGGCGGCGATGGTCCACGTCGCCGTCGGCGCCCGAGTGGCGCTGACCGTGGCGCCGGGACACTTCTCGAGCGCCGGGGTGCTGACGCGTTCTGCCCCCCGCACCAAGGTGGTGACCGCCGCGTCCTCGCCCGACGCCGGTTCCGCCACCGGGTGCGCGGGGATCGCGCGCTCGGGACCCTCGTGGCTGGGGGTCTCCGCCGAGGACGGGGTGGACTACGCCTTCCCCGGCGACATCACCCTGAACACGGCCAACATCGGCGGGCCCTCGGCGGGCCTGGCCATGACGCTCACCCTGATCGACGCGCTCTCGCGGGGGTCCCTGACCGGGGGGCGAGCGATCGCCACCACCGGCACCATCGACCCCCTGGGCAACGTGGGAGCCATCGGGGGCGTGGCCGAGAAGACCATCGCCGTGGAGAACGCGGGGATCCACTACTTCTTCGTGCCGCGAGACAACTACGCCGCCGCCGAGGCGGTGGCCGCCAAGTCCCTGCACGTGGTCGGCGTGAGCACCTTGTCCCAGGTCCTGAAGGACCTGCGCAGACTGGGAGGCGCCGACCCGGTGCCCCTCACCACCCCCCACTAAGCCGTATTTCCGGCACCGGAAGTCCTAGGCTTAGGAGAATGGAAGAACGGCGAATACTCTCGACGACGCGTCAATCATCGACTGAGATCGCTCGAAGCAACTTCAACACCGTGCGCAAGGGTGGTTACGACCCCCAGGAGGTCCGCTCGCACCTCGAGAGCGTCGCGCGCGAGATGGGACACCTGGAAACGCGCATCCGCGAGCTCCAAGAGCAGCTCTCCGAGGCCCTGCGTCGCGCGGCGAACCCCACCTTCGACGAGGCGACGCTGACCAGCGCCCTGGGCGCCCAGAGCGCGGCCATCCTGCGCTCGGCGCACGAGGAGGCCGGCCGCGTCACGGCCGAGGCCCAGGAGCGCTCGGCGCACCTCTTCTCCGAGAGCCAGCAGCGCGCGGCGAACCACCTCATCGAGGCCCAGGAGCGTGCCGGGGCCATGTTGACCGAGGCGGAGGCCTCGGCCGCCCAGATGGACCACGAGGCGCGACAGGCCGCCGAGCGTCTCATCGAGTCGGCCAAGGTCAACGGCGACGCCCTCGTCGAGCGCGGACGCGAGCAGGGTCGCGCCATCGTCGAACAGGCCAACGAGGCGCGCCGCAACATCCTCAACGACCTGGCCATCAAACGCAAGGCCCTGCACATTCAGATCGACCAACTGCGCGCCGCGCGCGATTCGCTCAGCGGCTTCGTGCACTCGGTGCGCGAGCAGATCGACGCGGTGCTCGACACGATGAACGGATCGGACGACGCGGCGCGCGCGGCCGCCCTCGAGGCCCTGCGGCTGCGTCCGCCGACCAGCGAGCCCACCGAGGAGGAGCTCCTCGCCGGGACACCCCTGCGACACGTCCCCGAGCCCACCCTGGCGCCGGTGTCGCCGTCGAGCGCCGTGACCAACCTCACGCCGGTGCCCTCGAGCACCCCCGCGGCGGCGCCCGGACCCGCGCCCAGTGCGGACGCCTCCTTCGTGGAGGACGACGTCGCCGGGACCGACGTGGTCAACGAGATCTTCGCGCGACTGCGCAAGGCCACTTTGGAGGAGCGGGGGGCCACGGCCAGCGCCCCGAAGAAGGCTGCCGCGCCGGCCAAGCCCGAGACGCCCCTCGACGAGCTCTTCGCCCGGCGCGACCGCGCTATCAACGAGTCCCTGGCGGTCCTGACCCGCAAGGTCAAGCGGGCGCTCCAGGACGACCAGAACGTCACCCTCGAGCGTCTGCGCGACGTGAAGGGGGCGATCACCGACGAGCTCGAGGACGAGCTCGAGCAGCGCCGCCGCTACGCGGAGGCCGCCGTGGACGCCCTGGCCGACGCGGCCGCGGCCGGCGTCCAGTTCACCTTCGACGAGGCGGGCGCGGCGAGTGAGGTCACGACGGACGAGGGCGTGAGCGACTGCTCCGCCGACCTGGCGGTCACCATCGTGCTGGCCCTGCGCAAGCGCATCCTCGCCGACGGGCACGGTGACGCCAGCGAGCGAGCGAACGCCGCCTACAAGGAATGGCGAGGCGCACGGGTCGAACGCCTCTGCACCGACGCGGCGCGACGGGCCTTCCACCTGGGCGTGGTCTCGGCCGCCGCCGGGCGCGACCTGCGCTTCTTGCCCGCGCCCAACGACGCGCCCTGTGACGCCTGCGCCCTCGACGCCGCCTCGCCGCCGCGGGCGGCGGGACAGGCCTTCCCCAGTGGATCGGCCCACCCGCCCCTGCACGCCGGCTGTGCCTGCACCGTCGTGCCCGTGTAGTTTCTGGCCTAGGCTCACAGCGTGCGCTCGCCCTCTGACGTCTCCCCGCCCCGCCGTATCGCCCGACCCTCGCGTCGGGCGTGGATCGCGGTGGCGGTCGTGGTCGTCATCATCCTCCTGGCCTCGCTGCGCACCCTGGCCGTCTTCTGGACCGACCAGATGTGGTTCTCCCAGAGCGGCTTCGGACAGGTCTTCAGCACCCTCTTCGTGACCAAGGCGGGCCTGGTCGTGGTCTTCGGCCTGGTCTTCGGACTGCTGATGTGGGTGAACCTCATGCTGGCCGACCGCTTCGGGGCCCGCGACCTCAGCTTCGAGCCCGAGGACGAGGTGGTGCGCCGCTTCCAGAACGCGGTGCGCCCCTACGCCGGACGGATCTACGGCGCCATCGCCGTGGTGACGGGTTTCATCGCCGGCCTCAATGCCTCGGGGCAGTGGAACACCTGGCTGCTCTTCGTGCACCGTCTGTCCTTCGGCACGACCGACCCGCTGTACCACAAGGACATCGGCTTCTACGTCTTCGACCTGCCCTTCTTCTCCTTCGTGGTGACCTGGCTGTTGGTCTCGCTCTTCGTCATCTTGATCATCACCTCCGTCTTCCACTTCTTCAACGGCGGCATCCGCACGACGCGCAAGTCGCCGCGCGTCGCGCCCAGGGTCAAGGCCCACCTGTCGGTCATCGGTGCGGGCATCGCCCTGATGAAGGCCGCCGGCTACGTCATCGCGCGCTGGGAGCTCGTCAACTCCACCAACGGCGTCGTCCAGGGCGCGGGCTACACCGACGTGCACGCGCGCATGCCCGCCCTGACGATCCTGATCTTCCTGTCGGTGGCGTCGGCGCTCATCCTGCTGGCCAACGTGCGCTCGCGCGGCTGGTCGTTGCCCGCGGTGGCGGTGGGGCTGTGGGCCTTCGTGGCCCTGGTCATCGGCGTGCTGTACCCGACCTTCCTGCAGACCTTCAAGGTCAGCCCCGCGCAGTCGACCCTCGAGGCGCCCTACATCACCCGCAACATCGCCGCGACCCGTCAGGCCTTCGGTCTGACCGACGTCCAGTACCACAACTTCTCCGCCGCGTCCTCCGTGCCGAGCTCGGTGCTGCGCGCCGACGCCGACACCTTGAACAACATCCGGCTCTGGGACCCCGACCCCAGCATCGCCCTGGCGACGGTCACCAAGCGCCAGTCGATCCGCGCCTACTACACCTTCGACTCACTGGGCGTGGACCGCTACGTGGTCAACGGCAAGCTCACCCCGGTGCTGATCGGGGCGCGCGAACTCTCGACGGCCAACCTCTCCTCGCCGACCTGGGTCAACACCCACCTGCAGTACACCCACGGGGTCGGCGCGGCGGTGCTGGCGGCCAACCAGGTCGACCCCTCCACCGGCAACCCGTTCTTCGACGTGGCGAACGTGCCGCCGGTCTCGAGCAACGGCCTGCCGTCGCTCACCACGCCCGACATCTACTTCGGCATGAGCTACGACGGCTGGGTGGTGGCCAACACCAAGCAGCCCGAACTGGACTACCAGGTGAACTCGGGTCCCAACGCGGGCCAGTCGGTCGAGACCCACTACGGGGCCAAGGGCGGCGTCGCGGTCGGGGGCTTCTTCAGCCGTTTGGCGCTGGCGGCGCGCCTGGGTGACTTCAACTTCCTGATCTCGAACCAGATCACGCCGCAGTCGCGCGTGCTCTTCGTGCGCAACGTGATGGACATGGCCCAGAAGGCGGCGCCCTTCCTCTCCTTCGACTCCCAGCCCTACGCGGTGATCGCCAACGGCGCGGTCAACTTCGTGATGGACGGCTACACGACCTCGAGCCAGTACCCCTACTCGCAGAACGCCGACAACCTCAACGTCAGCGAGGGCGGATTGCCCTACAGCTTCAACTACGTGCGCAACTCGGTCAAGGTCGTGGTCAACGCCTACACCGGCCAGATGACCTACTACGTGATGGACCCGACGGACCCGCTCATCCGCGCCTACGAGGCGGCCTTCCCCGGCATGTTCCAGCCCCTGTCGTCGATGCCCACCTCGATCCGCACCCACCTTCGCTACCCGACGGACCTCTTCTCGGTGCAGGCCGCGACCCTGGGCCGCTACCACATCTCCTCGGCCAGCGCCTTCTACAACGCCTCGGACCGTTGGGAGGTCTCGCCGACCACCGGTGCCGGCGCGCCGAGCCAGAGCCTGCAGGTGACCACGGTGACCGACGTCAACGGCAACACCATCTCCGCCACGCTCTCGCCGATGGCGCCGATCTACCAGGTCGGCTCGCTGCCCCAGGCCAATCAGCAACAGCTCCTCGAGAACGTGGCCTTCGTGCCGGCCGGCAACTCCTCCACGGTGCAGAACCTGAGTGCCTTCATGGTGGCCACGAGCGACCCCGACGACTACGGCCAGCTCCACGTCTACGAGACCCAGCGCGGGCAGTCGACGGCCGGGCCCGCCCAGGTGGACTCGGAGATCTCGGCCAACGCCAAGGTCTCCCAGGAGGTGACGCTGTTGGACCAGCACGGCTCCGAGGTCCTCTTGGGCAACGACATCATGGTGCCACTCGATCAGAGCGTCCTCTACGTGCGCCCCTTCTACGTCAGTTCCTCGTCGAACTCGATGCCCCAGCTGCGCTTCGTCATCGCGGTCTTCAACCAGCAGGTGGGCATCAGCCCCACCTTGTCGGGAGCCATCGCCGACGTGCTGGGCGGATCGGTGCCGGGCGGCGGCGGCTCCGGCGGCACTACCAAGAAGGGTCAGACCGCCAAGTACTACCTGGCCCAGGCCAGTTCCGACTACGCGGCGGCGCAGGCGGCGCTCAAGGCCGGGAACCTCGGGACATACCAATCCGACGTCCAGGACATGTATCAACAACTGGCTCTGGCTCAGAAGGCGCTGGCGGGCTAGACGACCTTCACCGCATCTGATAGGATGGTTATCCGCAACGCGGGGTGGAGCAGTCTGGTAGCTCGTCGGGCTCATAACCCGAAGGTCGTAGGTTCAAATCCTGCCCCCGCCACCAAG
>CAIORQ010000081.1 GCA_903860745.1 uncultured Actinomycetes bacterium
AGGTAGAGGCTCCCGGCGGCCACGATGAGGTCCTCGTCGGCGGAATGCTCGCGCGCGTGCGCGAGCGCCGCCGACACGCTCGCGTGCTCGTAGGCGACTCCCCCGGCTCGGCGCACGGCCTCGGCCACCACGTGGGCGTCCATCGCCCGCGGCGACGCGGGCGAGCAGCAGTGGAACTCGGTGAAGCCCAGCGCCACCAACGGCTCGACCATGTCGTCGACGTCACGACCACCGAGCATGCCCAGAACGCAGCGCCGGGCTCCGACGACGTGGAAGGCGCCGTCCAGGGCGTTGCAGAGCGCACGGACCCCCGCCGGGTTGTGCGCCCCGTCCACCACGATCATCGGGTGGCGGCTCAAGAGCTCCAATCGGCCCGGCATCGTCACGTGCGCCAGCGTCTTGCGCACCACCTCGTCACCCAGCGCGCGCCCTAAGAAGGCCTCGGCGGCGACGATGGCGGTGGTCGCGTTGACCCCCTGGTGGATGCCGTGGAGCGAGACCAGAACCTCCTCGTAGTGGGCGAAGGGCGTCCGCACGGTGATGGCCCGTCCACCCACCGCCAAATCGTTTCGCTCCAACGCATAGGACTCCTCGATCGTCCACAGCGTCGCCCCGAGTTCGTCGGCCTTCGCCATGGCGATCTCCACCACGACCGCGTTCGTGGTCGACACGATGGCCGTGGCCTCGGGCCGGAAGATCCCCACCTTGTCGCGGGCGATGGCGGAGATGGTGTCGCCCAGGACCGCGGTGTGGTCGAGGTCGACGTTGGTGAGGACCGTGACGTCGCCGTCGACGACGTTGGTCGAATCCCAGGTCCCGCCCAGTCCCACCTCCACCACGGCCACGTCGACTCCTTCGTCGGAGAAGTGCAGCAGGGCCCCCACCGTGAGGAGCTCGAAGCGGGTCAGGGCCACGTGGCTCACGCTCTCGACGTCGTAGAGGCGCGCCAGCAGCGTCGTGAAGTCGTCGTCGTCGATGGGCGTCGCGTTGATCGCGATGCGCTCATTGATCGCGTGCAGGTCAGGGCTCGTGAAGGTGCCGACCCGCAGTCCCGTACGACACAGCAGCGCCGTGGTGAGGGTGGTGGTCGTGCCCTTGCCGTTGGTGCCCGTGATGTGCACGATGGGGTAGTCCCGGTGCGGATCGGCCAGGAGCGCCAGGGTGTCGACGATCGGGGCCAGCGAGGGGTTCTCGCGCCGACTGGGCGCGAGCCGCTCGTAATCGACGTGGGACTCGAGCCACGCCAGGGCCTCGTCGTACGTGGTCGGCCGCACGACTAGCTGGCGCGACGGGTGCGCGGCTTCCTGATCTCGTAGACCGGCTCGGCCTCGCTGCGCACCACGGCGGCGGTGATCACGCAACGCTCCACGTCCCCCCGCGAGGGGACGTCGTACATCGGCTCGAGCAAGACGTTCTCCAGGATCGAGCGCAGGCCGCGCGCGCCGGTCTGACGCTCCATGGCCAGTTCCGCGATGGCCTCGAGGGCGTCGGGTTCGATGACGAGTTCCACCCCGTCGAGCGCCAGCACCTGCTGGAACTGCCTCACCAGCGAGTTCTTCGGTTCGGTGAGCACGCTGATCAGCATCGCGCGGTCGAGCTGCTGGACCGCGCCGACGACCGGCAGGCGACCGATGAACTCGGGGATCAGACCGAACTTGACGAGGTCCTCGGGCAGGGCGTGACGGAACAACTCGATGTCGCCGTTGCGCTTGGCCTCCACCGGCTGGTTGAACCCCATCGACTTCTTGCCCAGACGACGCTCGATGATCTGCTCGAGACCCGCGAAGGCCCCGCCGCAGATGAACAAGATGTTCGCCGTGTCGATCGTGATGAACTCCTGATGGGGATGCTTACGGCCGCCCTGGGGCGGCACGCTCGCCACGGTGCCCTCGAGGATCTTGAGCAGGGCCTGCTGCACGCCCTCGCCCGACACGTCGCGGGTGATCGACGGGTTCTCCGCCTTGCGGGCGATCTTGTCGATCTCGTCGATGTAGATGATGCCGCGCTCCGCACGCTTGACGTCGAAGTCGGCGGCCGTCAACAGCTTCAAGAGGATGTTCTCGACGTCCTCGCCGACGTAGCCCGCCTCGGTGAGCGCGGTGGCGTCAGCGATGGCGAAGGGCACGTTCAGCATGCGCGCGAGGGTCTGGGCCAGGAAGGTCTTGCCGCAGCCCGTCGGGCCCAGCAACAAGACGTTGGACTTGCCGACCTCGACGTCGTCGTCGTGCAGGGGTCCGGCCTGGATGCGCTTGTAGTGGTTGTAGACGGCCACCGCCAGGATCTTCTTGGCGTCGACCTGGCCGATGACGAATTCATCGAGGAACGAGGTGATCTCCCGCGGTGTCGGCAGGTCGTCGAGGACGAATTCCGGACGGTCGCCGAACTCGTCGGCGATGATGTCGTTGCACAGATCGATGCACTCGTCGCAGATGTAGACGCTCGGTCCCGCGATCAGCTTCTTGACCTGCTTTTGACCCTTGGCGCAGAAACTGCACTTAATCAGGTCGTTGGTCTCCCCGAACTTCGCCATCGCTCACCTCCTCTTCCATCTTACGGGGCGCCGCCGCGCGAAAGCGGTACCCCGGGGTCCGTCACCGGCGCTCGGGGAAGAAACAAAGAGGCGTCGTGGGCCGCGTCCGCACCCGCTTCGCCGGACCCACCCGACACCCCGAGAAGAGTCCCGACCGGACAACCGATCTAGAAATTACTCCTGATCAGGTAGGTCACCACGAGGGACGAACGAACAAGTCGCCACCGGCGCGGGTCACGGTCGAGCGCTGAGGACCTCGTCGATCAGACCGTACTCCACGGCCTCGTCGGCGCCGATGATGTAGTCACGATCGGTGTCCTTGGTGATCCGCTCGACGCTCTGGCCGGTGTCGTTGGCCAACATGGTGTTGAGCATGTCCTTCATGCGCAGGATCTCGCGGGCCTGGATCTCGATGTCGGATGCCTGTCCACCCACTCCACCCCAGGGCTGGTGCAGGAGCACCCTCGCGTGGGGCAGGGCGAAACGCTTGCCCTTGGTCCCCGCGGCCAGGAGCACCGCCGCGGCCGAGGCCGCCTGTCCGAAGCAGAAGGTCGACACGTCGGGCTTGATGTACTTGAGGGTGTCGTAGATCGCGAGCAGGCCCGTGATGTCACCGCCGGGCGAGTTGATGTAGAGGTTGATGTCCTTGTCGGGGTCCTCGGACTCCAGGAAGAGCATCTGCGCGCAGATCAGGTTGGCGATGGTGTCGTCGATGGGCGTGCCCAAGAAGACGATGCGCTCGCGCAACAGGCGACTGTAGAGGTCGTAGGCCCGCTCGCCGCGGTTGGAGGACTCGACCACGGTGGGCACGAGGTAGTTCTGGGCACGGAAGTGTTCGTTCACGATGTCACCTTATTCGTCAGCGCCGTCGTCCTCGACGGACTGGTCCTGGTTGAGCAGGTTCTTGTCGATGACGAGGCCCAGGTGGTCGACGAAGACGACGTTCTCGCTGAGCCAGGTGTTGGCCTTCATCTTGGCCACCTCGGCCCGGAAGGAGACGACACGGCCGGTCTGGTACAGGTTGTCGCGCAGGGTGTCGACGGACAGGTCCATGGCCTCGGCGGTCTTGACGAGCTCCTCCTCGACCTCCTCGTCACTGGCCTCGAGGCCCTGGGCCTTCACCAGGGCGCGCAGCGCCAGGTCGATCTTCACCGCTCGAAGGGCGTCGGCGCGCACCGCCGCGAGCAGCTGGTCGGGCGTCTGCCCGGTGGCCTGGAGGAACTGCTGGAGGTCCATCTTCTGCTGGGCCAGACGGTGACCGAGGTCGTGCATCCGATCGTTGGTCTCGGCGTCGACCAGGACCGCCGGGACGACCTCGTCGGCGACCAGGTCGCCCAGGGCCACCAGGGTGGCGTCGCGCTGGGACATCTGCGCCTCGACCACCTTCATCTTGCCCATCTGGGTCATGACGGCGTCACGCATCTCGTCGACCGTGGGCCAGTCGGTGTTCTCCTCGACCCACTCGTCGGTGAGCTCGGGGAGGATGCGCTCCTTCACCTGCTTGAGCTTCATCGTGTACACGACGCTCTGACCCTCGCCCGCCTTGGCGGTGACGACCAGTTCCTCCCCGGCGCGCAGGCCGAGGATCAGGCTGTCCACCTCCGGAACGATCGAACCCGAACCCACGGTGTACATGAAGTCGCTCATCTCGAAGGGCTCGCCCTCGGTGCCCGGTCGTTCCGCCTTGATGTCCATGTTCACCAGGTCACCACCGACGATGGGACGGTCCACGTCCTCCAGCACGGCGTCGGTCTCGCGGAAACGGTCGATCTGGGCCTCGAACTCGTCATCGCTGACCACGGGTGAGGGGATCGTCACGCGCAGTCCCTCGACGCCCGCGATCTCCACCTCGGGTCGGACCTCGACCTCGGCCTCGAAGACGAGGGTGCCCTCCTCCTCGCCCTCGGTGATGGTCACGTCGGGCTGGCCGATCGGGTCGATCAGGGTCTCGGAGATTGCCCGGGCGTAGAAGTCGGGAAGGGACTCTCGGATGGCCTCCGAGCGCAGCACGGCCGGTCCGCCGATGTTGGCGATTAGCACCTGCTTGGGCACCTTGCCCTTGCGGAAGCCCTTGACGTTGACCTGCTGGGCCAGCTTGGCGGCGGCGGCGTCCAGGGCGACGGCCATCTCGGCGTCCTCGACCTCGACGACGAGCTTGATCTTGTTGTTGTCCAGGGTGGAGATGGTTGCACGCATAAGGAGAACCAGCCTACCTCCCGGCGGGTTCCTCCCCAGCCCGCTTCTAGGGCACGACGTTGAGCGAGGCGGCGAGGCGGCGCGCGAGCTCGCGGTCGCCACGCACGTCGGTGGCCGAAGCGGCCAAGAAAGCCTCGGCATTGATCCTCCCCGCCATGACGCGCCAGAACAATTCCACGGCCGTGGACAGCTCCACCAGGGGGATGACGTCGGTCGCGGGGACCGCGACCCCCCGGCCCTGACGCACTTCGACCTGCACGCTGCGCGCCAGTGCTCCCGTGAGGTTCACGCGCAGCAGTGAGCCCTCGGGCGCGGCGACCCGCTTGGCCCAGACGTAGGGCAGGGCCGCCTCGAAGGTGTTGATGACGATCTCCTCGCCGGGCCCGTGGTCGTCGGCGGGCTCGAGCAGGGCGTCGCGGATGTCTTGGAGGTGGATCCAGGAATCGAGCGTCCGTGTCTCCATGAACTGGTGGAGCGGACGCTCACCCAGCGGGCTCCACGCGACCGCATCCCACTGCTCATCGTCGAGCGACCTGAGACGCGCCAGGGTCGCTCGAGTGGCGTCGCGGAAATCGGCGCGCACCTCATCGGCCCCCAAGTGCCGGCGCGCTGCGACGAAGGCTTCGTTGTTCACACCCAGGTCGTTCCTGACGTGTCCGGGTCGAGGACCCGTCAACTCCGGCGTGGGGGTGCCGCCGAGGAACAGTTCCGTACCGGTCACGTGGTTCACCACGTCGCGCACGCTCCAGCCCGGACAACTCGTCAAGGCGTCGAAATCACGTTCGGTCCGTGTCGAGAGAACCAGTTCGATACGCCCCCAGGTGTCCTCCAACGCGTCGATGAGCCAGTCGTAGGCCACGGTTCGCCTCAGCAGGACTGCGCCAGCGGCGAGGCCGATGTGTGAAGATGGTCCGGCGGGAAGTAGCGCAGCTTGGTTAGCGCGCCTGGTTTGGGACCAGGAGGCCGCGGGTTCGAATCCCGCCTTCCCGACTCGCCGACGCGCACCGAACTACGCGTCGCAGGTCGGGCAGGTGTTCGTGCCCTCCGGGAACGCCTGTCCACAGAATCGGCAGATCACCTCGGGGCGATCCTTGGACCCGCAGTCGTGTCCCAGCGCGCGGTTGCCCGGGATGTGGTCGCCGCACCACGGGCAGTAGAGACGTCGACGCGTGTCCACCGCCCCGCCCGGTGCGCCTGCCGGTGCGCCGCTCTTCGGAGCGAAGCGCGCCAGCGGGATCGGGGCGGCGCCACCGGCGCCCGTGGGCACGTGACTCTTCGACGCCACCGCGCTCAGCGAGGAACGACCACCGCCGGCACCCGGCCAGGGTGTGAACGCGAAGACGAGGAAGAGGAGCCAGCCGAGGGTCAGACCCACCACGTCGACCCAGCCCATCACGCCGTAGCGCGAGAAGGAGAAGGCGCCTCCGTTGAGGAAGGTCGAGGTCTGGGACCACTTGATCAGCACGGTGACCGCCGTGGTCACCACCGGGATGGCCGGGGCGACCACCCACCACTTCGGCAGTCCCGATTTGGAGATCATCACGGTCCAGGCGATGAAGGAGACCGCCACGACCACCAGGACGTACACCAGGGACATGATGTGGACGAACATGAAACTCCTACCTTCGCAAGGCCGACCTAACCGCCATTTCTTTGAACCTACCCCAAACGCGGGGTCGGGCTGGTGCATCACGACCACGACCCCGTGTCGCGATGGAGAGGCGCTGTGAGAACCACCTCTCCATCTCCAGTGCCCCCGGCAGGAGTCGAACCCGCAACCTGACGGGTAGAAACCGTCTGCTCTATCCAGTTGAGCTACAGGGGCTCTCCCTCATCGTATCCAGCCCGACCCCGACCACACGTCCCCTCGCCAGGCGGCTCGGCGACGAAGTGAGGCACTGTGTAATACTGGTGAGTCTTGGTGGGCGTAGCTCAGTTGGTTAGAGCGCCAGGTTGTGGTCCTGGAGGTCGCGGGTTCGACCCCCGTCGCTCACCCCACCCAACCCCCGGCCGCAACGGCCGGGGGTTGATCGTTTCATCCGCCGACGCACGAGGGCCCTCGAGCCGCGGTATAGACTCGTCTCGCGCCGGTAGCTCAATTGGCAGAGCATTTGACTCTTAATCAACAGGTTCCGGGTTCAAGTCCCGGCCGGCGCACCAATCGAATCTCGAATCGTGTGCAACGTGAGCGCTGTGCGCGACCGATGACGCCGACGTGCCGGCCTTCATCGGTGAATCCCCTTAGAACGGAGGCTTCTCACTACGATGTTGCGGTGATGACCGGCGCGAGGAGATGGATGAGCGGTCGCTTCGCCTCGGTCCACCTCCGGGCAATCCTCTGGATCGTCCTGGCCGTCGTGGTCGCCAATGGGGCCTTCATCTTCTTGGGCTACGAGTCGAGCCCCCTGTGGTGGACGTCGGGGATCGCGACGCACCAGTGCGCCTGGTACTGCGGACTGCCCTCCATCGATCCGAACGTCGGCTTCATCACGCAGCCCTTCGGGCATCTCGCCGCGCTGGACCTCCTCCACGGCCACCTTCCCTGGTGGAACTACTTCGAGGGCATGGGTCAGCCACTGGCCGGCGAGATGCAGTCCGCCGCGCTCTTGCCCCTCGTGCTGCTGTTCGTCTTTCCCGCCGGGCTGTTGCTCTTCCACCTCTCCCTGCAGCTCATCGCCGGGGTCTCCACCTACTTCCTGGCTCGCCGGCTGGGCGTCGGCACCACTATCGCGACGGTGGGGGGGATCCTCTTCGCCCTCAACGGGACCTTCGCCTGGATCGCCAACGCCGTCATCAACCCCATCGCGTTCATGCCCATGATGCTGCTGGGCATCGAGGTGGCGTTGGACGCGACAGGGGCCAAGCGACGTGCGGGGTGGACGCTCCTCGCCCTGGCGATTGCACTCTCCGTCTACGCGGGGTTCCCCGAGGTGGCGTACCTCGACGGACTCTTCTGCGCGGGCTGGGCCCTCACTCGCCTCTTCTCGCTCGAGCGCGAGCGTCGCCGGGCGGGTCTGGGACGACTCGCCGTCGGTGGCGTCGCGGGGCTGGCGCTCAGCGCGCCGATCCTGGTCGCGTTCTTCGACTACGTCACGTCCGCCAACCTGGGCGCACACGCCGCCAAGGGCTTGGCCATGGCCACGACGTCGCCCAAGACACTGGCGCTGCTGATCGACCCCTACCTCAGCGGCACGCTCTTCGGAGGCTCGCCGTCGACGCCGAGCAACCTACTGGGCTACTTCACCGCGACGGTCGCCGTCTTCGCGATCGCTGGCACGATGGGGCGCCGCTTGCGCCCGCTTCGACTCTTTCTCGTTGGGTGGATCCTGGCGGTGCTCGCGGGCGTTCTCAACGTCCTGTTCGTCCGCCGGTTGTGGAACCTGGTTCCCGACATGCGCGAGATCGCCTTCGGGCGCTATATCTGGCCCACGGTCGAAATGGCGGTCGTCGTCCTGGCGGTGCTCGGCCTCAGCGACATCGTCGCCGCCGCCGTCGATCGACGCCGGGTCATTCTGTCCGCACTGGCGGTGGCGTCCCTGGGACTGGTGGGCGTCTTCGTCGTCGTGCCCCTCGGAGGGGCGGTGGGTGGATCGGTCAAGGGGGTGGTCACCGTTCTCATCGTGGCCCCCTTCGTGGCCCTGGCGATCATGCTCTACGCCCTGATCTATCTCGACACGCGCAAGGCCCTGCGCGTGGTGGTGGCCCTGATGGTCTTCGAATCAATGATCTTCTTCGTGACGCCGAGCCTGCGCAACCCCTCGTCCACCGTCGTCGACACCGGCACGATCACCTACTTGCAGCAACACGAGGGGATGGATCGCTTCCTCACCCTGGGGGTGCTGAACCCCAATTGGGGCACCCAGTTCGACGTCGACGAACTCAACGCCATCGACCTGCCCGATCCGGTGAACTTCACCGACTACGTCAAGGCGCATCTGGCGCCGAAGATCAAGAACCCGCGAATCTTCACCCTGCCCTTCACTCCCGACAACGAGAACGAGGTCGCGGCCCACCTCGGCGCATTCGAGGCGGTGGGCGTCGAGTACCTGCTCACGCCCATCGTCAAGCCGACCGCGCAGTTGGCCGCCACGGGCATCACGGTGGTCGCCAAGGACTCCGACTCCTTGCTCTACCAACTCCCCCACCCCGGCCCCTACTTCAGTACCGCCCTGTCGACGTGCACGTCGACAGGGGCCACCGTCGATCGCGTCACGGTCACGTGCCCCAGCGCCACCACCCTGGCCCGCAACGAGCTGTACATGGCCGGCTGGAGCGCGCACGTGAACGGACGTGCCGCTCCCATCACATCGACCAACGGGCTGACCCAGGATGTGGCCCTGCCGGCGGGAACGTCGACGGTCACCTTCGACTTCCTGCCTCCTCACGAGATGCTGGCTGGTGGCGTCGCCCTCGCCGGTCTCCTCGGCATGTTCGCCGCATGGCTTCCCCGTCGACGTCCCTCTCGTCGGGGGTCACCGAACTCAGTGAACGTCGACGAGCCCCGGGGGGAACCTCTAGAGACGGATGTCTCGACTACAGCACCTCAGCCAGACTGAACAGGAAGGTCTGCAGGGTCGTGATGTAGTCACGGGTGGGCGCGTCAGCGAGCGCCAGGCGGTCCTCGCTCAACAGGCCCTTGGCCGTGATGGTCGCGCGCAGGGCGATCTGCAACGAACACAGCCACGCCCAGGCCTCGGCGTCGTTCAAGAACTCCTCGCCCAAGGTGGCCACGGCCAGTTCGACGTTGGAGGTGATCTCACTTTGTCGGTTGAAGGTCGCCAGCGGGTCGTCCACGTCGTGGCTGGGGTCGATCGGGGCGTTCAAGCTGGCGTGCCACTCGTGGTCGGGATCCGCCTCGGCGGCCAGGACGTGGCCGAAGGCCTCGCGGGCGATGGCCCGGCCCGCGTCGTTCAGCCGGACCTCGATGCGACCGTCGCGGCGGCGCACGAAGAGGCGACCCGCCATTAGGAGTCCTGCTCGATCGTGGAGAGCAGACCGGCCGACTGGAGCTTCACGCAGTAGCCCTGGGCCCGCTCCAGGGGACCCGACCACACGATGGCGCGCCCCTCGTGGTGAACGGTCAACATCAGCTGGGTGGCCTTGTTGTTCGGGTAGCCGAAGATCTTGAGCAGGATCACGACGACCACCGACATCGGGGTCACCGGGTCGTCCCACACCACCACGTTCCAGGGACGTTGGGTCAGCGTCGTGGTCTGGGACTCGGTCTGGGTCTCCCCCGACACGCGCAGGGGCTTCACCGCTGGCACGTGGACACCTCTCCAGAGTCGGCCACCGGGTCACGGAGCATCGTGGACCGCGGGGTCTCGACGCCGCAGGCGCCACGAGCCCGCCCAACGTTGTCCGGGCTCGAGGACGATGACGTCCTTGCCCGAGCGCAAGGCCTCGGGAGGACAGGTCATCGGTTCGACCCCGATCGAGGTGCGCCGACGACCGCGCGGCAATCCGTCACCGGTGTAGACCTGCAGGTAGGGGAAGGTCCGGTCCACCTGGAGTTCGACGAGCCCGCCCTCGCGGTCGCGCAGGCGAACGGTGGCCAGTCCCGTGTCGTCGCGGACCAGTTCGGTGTAGGCGATGTTGATCTCGTGACCGGAGACGGACTTGGCCTGGCTGAAATCGAGGGCGTGACCAGCCACGGGCAAGATCTCGCCCGTCGGCAGCAGACGGTCGTTGACCGCCACGAAGGCCCGAGCGGGCACCTCGAGCTCGGCACCTTCGATCGTGTCGGTCAACACCGCGAGGTAGGGGTGGAAACCGACCCCGACCGGGATCGGCACGTCGTCTCGATTGGTGACGGTGGCCGTGACCGTGAGGCCGAGCGAGCCCAGGTGGTAGGCGACCTCGATCTCGCTGAAGAAGGGGTACTCCGGTGTGGGGTGCAGCAGCAACGACAGGACGCAGCGGTTCTGATTGACCATCTCGATGTCGAAGGGTCGCCAGCGCACGAGACCGTGGATCGCCGTGCCGGTCTCGTGCTCGTCCACCGAGGGCACCCCCACCCGGCCCGAGAAGCTCCAGGGCTCCGGCGAGAGTCGGTTGGGCCAGGGGTACATGATCTGACCATGGGCGCCCGGAGGTAACTCCTCGCCGGCGAAGCCCTCCACGACCGCGACGCCCCCCTTGACGAAGGTGCGCAGCGTAGCCCCGACTTCGGTGATCACCGCCCGCTGGTCGCCGTGGGCAATCGCGATCTGTTCACCCGAGGGCAGCACGGTCTTCCATCCTTTTGTTCACTGGTGAGTAACTTACGACAGATAGCGTGACGGGTATGAAGATATTGCTGACCAACGACGACGGCGTCATGGCCCCGGGGATCGGTGCACTGGCCCGGGCGGTGGCTGCTTGGATCGACCGTTGCCCGGCGGGCGAGGAGCGCCAGGCGATCGTGGTGGCGCCGGACCGCAACTTTTCGGGTATGTCGGCCGCGATCGGCGACGTGTTCGACACCAAATCCGTCTCCTACAAGCGCCATCGCATCACCGGCGCGGAGTCCATCGCGACCTACGGCCTCGACGCGCCGCCGGCGCTGTGCGCCATCCTCGGCTCCCTCGGCACCTTCGACCTCCAACCCGACCTGATCATCTCGGGCATCAACGCCGGGGCGAACGTCGGGCGCAGCGTACTCCATTCGGGCACCGTCGGGGCCATCTTGTCGGCGGCGCAACTGGGTCTGTCCGGACTGGCCGTCTCCGTCCAGTGGGGCGAGGACGTCCATTACGACCTGGCGGCCCAACTGGCCATCGAGGTGCTCGACGAGCTCTTCCGGGCCCCCTCGCGGACCTTGTTGAACCTCAACGTGCCCAACGTGACGCGCGAACACCTACGCGGGGTGCGTCGCGGTCGCATCTCGACCGCCGAAGTGGTGATGATGGCCGGCCCACGCGCGGGCGGCGAACCCCTCAGTGACGAGGGCGAACTGCCCCTGGTCCTCGGCGCCGCCTCCCCCGAGGTCGGCGACGTCAGCGATGAGGACGAGGGTGACGACGGCGCGCTGCTGGTCGCGGGCTACGCGTCCCTGACCCCGATCGTGGGACCACACGAGAACACCGACTCGGCGCTCGACGGGGTGATCCACACCGCCCTGGGCGTCATCACCCGCCACCTCGAGAACTAGTCCTCGACGCTGCGGCGAGACTCCTTGATCCGCGAGCGCGCCTTCTTCGCGTCCACGCGGCGCGTCTGGGAGGCCTTGGTCGGTCGCGTGGCGCGTCGCGGCGTGGGGCGACTCAACCCCGTGCTGATCTTGCCGGCCAGCGAGGCGAGGGCGGCGGCCTTGTTGGCCGACTGGGATCGGTGTCGGCTCGAGCTGGCCTGGAGCGCGTGCCCGCAGCGCTGGACGAGCCACGCGCGGTCGGACTCGCTCAGGACGCGCGAGGCGTCGACGTCGAAGAGCGCCACCACCTTGGTCAAGGAGCGGTTCGCGTGTTGGCCCCCGGGCCCGCCCGAAGTACTGACGCGCAATTCGATCTCCCCGGCGGGAATCGTCAGGCGCGACCTCACGCGCAGCGATCCGTCGTCATTGACGCGCACGATGCTCATTCAGGCCTGCCCGAAGCGCACCATCGCCAGCTGGCTCGACGTCGCCACCAGCTCACCCGTGTCGTCGAAGAGCTCACAGCGTTCGTCCACCAGCCCGTCGGCCACGACGACGCACCACTGACGCGCCCGCAGCCACTCACTCGCGGGTATCCGCCGGACATAGGAGGTCAGCTGCAGGGTGGGGACCCAGCCGGTCGAACCGAGTGGCAAGGTGGCCGGCGGGACCGCGTCGGCGGCGAAGAGGACGCTCCACGCGTTCCAGGGCGCACCGCCGTCGGCCAGACGCAGCCAGATCACGACCTGCGCGTCACCCGCCTCGCCGTTCCACCACGCCGGTGAGTCGGGGTCGCATCGCATGTCCACCAGGTGGTGGATCGAGAGCGACTCGTGGGCGGGCAGTTCCACGCACTCCGACACCGGAGCCAGCACCGGCGCGACCGACGACTGGTAGCGCAGCCGCGCGGATTCCCTCAAGGTGCCCACCGTGACGAGTGACTCGGTGGTCACCACCCCCTCCTGGGACAGGGTCACGTGGACGAAGGACGCGCTGCGCCCCACCCGGCGGACCTCGGTGGCCACGGTGGCCGGACCTACGACGGACGGACTGACGAAATTGGTGGTCGCCGCCGTGGCGTGCAGGTGGCTCGCCCCCTCGTCGCTGGCCGCCGCGACGGCCGCGTTGGCCATCACGCACTGGAGATATCCCCCGTTGGGGATGCCGAAGACCGTGAAATCGTCGACCAGTTCCGCCCGGAAGCGCCCGTCGCCGTCGGGTTCCACGCTCGCCGCGTCCGCCAGCGTCAAGTGCTCGACTTCGCTCATCCCCCCACCTTAACGAGGGCGTCGCGACGTCCCGATGGCCCACGCCTCGATAGATTGTTCACGACAAGGAGCTCCCATGCGTACTGTTCCCCACTACATCAACGGCGCGACCGTGACGGCCCCCGGCGAGTTGCCCGTCTTCAATCCGGCCACGGGAGAGGTCACTTCGCGTGTGCCCCTGCCCTCGACCCACGTGGTCGACGAGGTCGTCGCGACGGCGCGCGCGGCCTGGGCCACGTGGCGCAACTCCAGCCTCTCGCAGCGCACCAACGTCCTCTTCGCCTTCCGGCACATGTTGGTGCAACACACCGACGAACTCGCGGCGCTCATCACCGCCGAGCACGGCAAGACCATCGTCGACGCCAAGGGAGAGATCGCCCGCGGCCTGGAGAACGTCGAGTACGCCTGCGGGCTGACCGAGCACCTCAAGGGCGGCTTCTCGTCCCAGGTCGCCGACGGCGTCGACGTGCACTCCTTTCGCGAGTCCCTGGGCGTGGTCGCGGCGATCACCCCCTTCAACTTCCCCATCATGGTCCCGCTGTGGATGGCCGCCAACGCCCTGGCCACTGGCAACGCGGTGGTGCTCAAGCCCTCCGAGCGCGACCCCTCGGTATCGGTCCGCCTGGCCGAGCTGTTGAGCGAGGCGGGGTTGCCGGCGGGGGTCTTCAACGTCCTGCAGGGCAACGCCGCCACCGTGAACCAGCTGCTCAGCCACGAGGGCGTGGACGCCGTGAGCTTCGTCGGCTCGACGCCGGTCGCGCGTCACGTCTACCTCACCGCGACCGAGCACGGTAAGCGGGTCCAGGCCCTCGGCGGAGCCAAGAACCACATGGTCGTGCTGCCCGACGCGGACCTCGAGATCGCGGCCGACGCCGCGATCAACGCCGGCTACGGCGCCGCCGGCGAGCGCTGCATGGCCATCAGCGTGGTCGTGGCCGTCGGCGACATCGCCGACGCCCTGGTCGCCAAGATCGCCGAGCGCGTGGACCGACTGACCGTCGGTCCCGGCGACGACCCCGCCAGCGACTACGGCCCCGTCATCACCGACGAGCACCGCCAGCGGGTGCTCAGCTACCTCACTGATCCGGGTGCCGGCGTGCGCGTGGTGCGAGACGGGTCGGACCTGGCCACCCGACCGGGCTTCTTCGTGGGCCCCTGCCTGCTCGACAACGTGACGCCGGGCACGCGGGCCTACGACGACGAGATCTTCGGACCCGTGCTCGGCGTGGCGCGAGTGGCCACCTTCGCCGACGCGGTGGCGATGATCAACGAGAACCCCTACGGCAACGGCACGGCGATCTTCACCCGCGACGGCAACGCCGCGCGACTCTTCAGCCGCCAGGTCAGCGTGGGGATGATCGGCGTGAACGTGCCCATCCCGGTGCCGGTGTCCAGTTACTCCTTCGGGGGCTGGAAGAACTCCCTCTTCGGCCACGCCCACATCTACGGGCCCGAGGGCATCTCCTTCTACTCGCGGGCCAAGGTCGTCACCACGCGATGGCCGCTGGCCTCAGAGTCCCAGATCGACCTGGGCTTCCCGCGCACTCGCTGAGCACCCGGGGCCTAGACTCTCGCCACGGTGCCTTCTCGTCGGTGCCGAGTTCGAGGACCCATGAGCAAGCAGCATTCCAGCGTCCGTGCCTACGGCATCTTGATCCACGACGACGCGGTGGCCCTGGTCCGCTCCTCCAACCCTCAGCACCAGCCGCCGTTGTGGTGGCTGCCGGGGGGCGGCATCGACTTCGGCGAGACGCCCGAGGAGACGCTGGTCCGTGAGTTCCAGGAGGAGACCGGGCTGATCATCCACCAGCCCGAACTCTTCTCGGTCACCAGCGACGTGCGCCGCCGCCCCAATGGCGACGGCATCCACACGGTGCGCATCATCTACACGGTGTCCTACCTCAGCGGCCACCTGACCCACGAGGTCCACGGCACCACCGACCACGCCGCGTGGTACCCGCTCAAGGAGCTCGAGGACCTCAACCTCGCCGACTACGCCCGCACCGCGATTCAGGGCGCCCTGCGGAAGTAGACGTCCGCCAGGCTGTTCTTGGCGACCTTGCCGGCCGCGTTCCTCGGCAGTCTGGTGGTCGTGAGAGCGATGCGCGAGGGAACCTTGTAGGCCGCCAGTCGCTCGCTCAGGAACTCGATCAGATGCTCCTCGTCGAGACGACCCTCGGCGCGGACCACGACCACCGCCGCCACGCATTCGCCCAGCCGTTCGTCGGCCAGCCCGCACACCGCGGTCTCGAGCACGGCCGGATGGTCGTAGATAGCCGACTCGACCTCGGCGCAGTAGACGTTGTCGCCACCGCGCAGGATCATGTCCTTGAGCCGGTCCTCGATGTACAAGAAGCCCTCCTCGTCGAGACGTCCGAGGTCACCGGTGCGCAACCACCCCTGCACCAAGGTCGCGGCGGTGGCCTCGGGTTGACGCCAGTAGCCCCGAAAGAGCGTCGGACCCGACATCCAGATCTCGCCGACCTCTCCCGGACCGAGCACCCGACCGTGGTCGTCGCGGATCTCGACCTCCATGACTGCGGTGGGCGTCTGACCCGTCGAGGTCGGATGCTCCAGGTAGTCGTCGCCGTAGATCTGGGGACCGTAGGCGTTGGTCTCGGTCATGCCGAAGCCCAGATTGGGCCGCGCGTTGACGAAGGCGCCCTCCACGCGCTGGACGAGACTGCCGGGGGCCGGGGCGCCACCTCCGCCCACGGTGACGAGCGAGGAGGTGTCGAACTCACCGAGGCGCGGTGAGTTGACGAGGTCCCAGGACTGGGTGGGAACGCCCACCATGTTGGTCACCCGATGCCCCTCGATGAGCTCCAGGGCGTCGTCGGGGTTCCAGTGATGGATCATCACCAGCTTGAAGTGCCACGCGAAGCACGACAGCATCACCGGGACGCACCCGGTGACGTGGAAGAGCGGCACCGCCAGGATGAAGCAGGTCGGGTAGCCCGCCGGGTGGTCGCGCGGGCCGCGGCGCTCCCCCTCGACGACCAGGCCAGTCGCGAAGGCCATGATCGTCTGGCAGATGGCGTCGTGCGTCGACACCGCCCCCTTGGGCTGGCCCGTGGTCCCCGAGGTGTACAAGATGGTGGCGTCGTCACCGCCCGACACGGACACCTCGGGCATGCTCGCGCCCTTGAGCACGACGTCGATCCAGTGCGCGACGCCGGCGGGGGCCGCCGCGGTCTCGTCACCTCGCGCGAGAACGATCGGCGTCTCGCGACGACGACAGGTGTCCAGGACCCGCTCGCATCGTTCGACGTCCGCCACCACCACGCGCACGTCGGCGTCGGCGAGGGCGAACTCGAGCTCCGTGGGCGTCCACCAGGCGTTGAGCAACACGGCGATCGCCCCCACCGACACGGTGGCCGCGAAGGCCACGATCCACTCGGGGACGTTGCGCATGGCGATGCCCACCCGGTCACCCGGACGAACGCCGAAGAGGTTCACGAGGGAGTCGGCGAACTCGTCGGCGCGGCGCATGACCTCGTCGAAGCTCCACTCCTCGTCCTCGAAGACGACGAAGGTCTCGTGAACACCTCTGGCGCCGGCGAAGATGTCGCGCAGGTTCGCCGGGGAGTTGACGAACACCCGCCTCGTCGCGCCGCCGTCGACCCGGTCGGTGACCTCGAAGAGCTGACCGGGTGCGGTGACGCGCGCCGTCGCGTCGAACAGAGTCAGTGCCACGCCCCTCCTTCAGGTGACATCAGCCTACGAGCAGTACTGTGCCGATATGGCGCTCGGTCGGTTGGTCATCGATGTCCACGTCCATCCGGGATCGCGGCGCGCGGCGGTGGGCGGACGCCACGGCGACGCCTTGGTGGTCCGGGTTCGTTCCCGTGCCGTGGAGGGCGCGGCCAACGACGAAGTGCTCGACTCGATCTCGCGGGCCTTCGCCCTGCCCCGACGCGCGGTCGACTTCGCCCACCCCACCCGCTCGCGCGACAAGCGCGTGTGCTTCGTCGGTGACGTCGCCACGCTGCGCGGGCGACTCGAGCGGCTGCTCAGCGGCGTCGATTAGCCCGGAGCGACGTTGGCGGCGGCCTTCTGGGCCATCCGCTCGACCGTCTCGGAGATCCGGGCGACCACCTTGTTCAGCTCCGCGCGGGCGTTCTCGGCCTCGCGGTTGAGGCCCGCGAGGTGATCGACGTCCCAGAGGCTCAGCACCGGTGTGACCACGTCACGCAGGAACTGACCCAGTCCGTAGATGCCCTCTCGAGCGATGCGCACGGCGTGACGGGTGAAGCTCGGGATCCCGGTGCCGGGCATGGCGAAGTTCGTCACCTGCTTGGTCGCGGCGACCATCATCGTCGAGGGGTCGATCGCGAAGGCCGCCAGCGCGAGGTCACGGTAGAAGAGGTAGTGCTTCGTCTCGTCGCCGGCGACGAGTGCCAGGATGTTGCGCCCGACCTTGTCGTCCTTGGGCAGGTGCGCTCCCGTGTTGCGATGCGCGATCTGGGTGGCGCGTTCCTGGAACGACACGTAGCAGATGAGGTCCGCGAAGGTGTCGGGGTGGGGCACCTCGCCGCGCGACATCTGCACGCGCCGACCGTCCTCCAACAGCACCGGATCGATGCATCGAGAGATGTGGACCCAGTCGCGCATCACCATCGCGTGACGGTTCTCCTCCATCGTCCACTGGTAGTTCCAGTCGCGAATCGGGTGACCCTCGGGGGCGTGGGCCAGGATCGAGTTGGTGTAGTAGGGGAGGTTGTCCTCCGTGAGCAGGTTGACGTAGATCGAACTGCGCACGCCCTCGGCGATCGGGTAGTCGCTCTCGCTCCACGGATGCTCGCCGAAGTCCTCGCCCTCGCCCCAGGCGATCTGCTCGTGGGGGTACCACAGACGCGGTGCCTCCATGTGGCGGTTGTAGAGGCGTTCGACGTCGGGCGTGATCTCCTCGAGGAGGTCGGTGCGGCTCTGGGGTAGTCGCGTAACTGGCAAATCGAATCCTTGACCGGGCGTCCACGAGGGCGCAACTTCAGCGTAACGGCGCGGCGCCACCGTGAAAACGGAGGACTCGTGATTCTCGTCACAAGCCCGAGTAGCGTGAGGTGGCCGTGGACCTCCTCGAATCCCTCATCCCGTCGGATTTCCGACGCGCCATGGACTCGTCCCTTCGACGATTCTTCCTCGGCGTCTTCGTGAATTGCTTCGCCATGGGCCTGACCCTGGCGTTCTACGTGGTCTACCTCCACAACGTCCTGCACTTCTCGACCTCCTTCGCCACGCTGCTCCTGGCCGCGTCCTCCTTCGCCGGGATCTTCGCCACCACCCTGTGGGGGGCGCTGACCGATCGCTTCGGTCCGGTGAGAGTCCTCCTCGTGGCCAGCGTCACCGACGCGGCGGCCCTGTGGTACTGGGCCCACATCCGTTCCGAGACCACCGCGATCCTCGGCGGACTGGTCCTGGCGGTCCTGGGCGGAGCCACGTGGGGTCCGGGCAGCACGCTGCTGGTGCGCCTCACCGCGCCCGAGCATCGCCAGCGCGCCTACGGCTTCAACTTCATGATGGTGAACCTGGCGATGGGCCTGGGCGGGCTCGTGTCGGCCAGCGTGGTCGACCTGCACCACCCGATCACCTTCCGCTGGCTCTACGAGGGCGACGCCGGCGTCACGCTGGTGGCGGCGGTGATCTACGCCACCCTCTGGCGACACGGGCGAAGGTCGTCACCGAGCGGCGACGAGGACGAGACGAGGCGCGAGGGCTGGGCCACGGTCCTGCGCGACCGACGACTCGTCGTCTTCGTCCTGGCGTCCTTGGTCCTGATGCTCGGCGGCTACTCCGCGATCGACGCCGGCCTGGGGCTCTTCGTGGTCAACAACCTGCACCTGTCGGTCCACGTCATCGGCGTGTTCCTCTTCGTCGACACCGGCGTCATCGTCCTCGCGCAGCTCTTCGCCCTGAACTTCCTCGAGGGGCGTAGCCGCACCCGGGTGATGGCGGTGGTCGGGCTCCTGTGGGCGTTCTTCTGGTTGGTGCTCGCGCTCTCGCTGGCCCTGCCCGCCGCGGTCGCCATCGCCGCCATCTCGGTGGCGGTCGTGGTGTTCGCCCTCGGCGAGACGTTGATGTCCCCCCTCGGTCCCGCCATCGTCAACGAGATAGCGCCCGAACACCTGCGTGGGCGCTACAACGCGGCCCAGGGGCTCACGTGGGAGTTGGCGGGCACCCTGGCCCCCGCGATCACCGCCGCCTTCTACGTCAGCGGCCTCTCGAACTGGTGGCCGCTCTCGGTCGCGGTGCTGGCCCTCGTCGGAGGGGCGATGATGCTCTATCTTCGACGTCGACTCACGCCCGAAGAGGACGGACGGGTGCCCTCCCCGCGCTGAGGGTCCGGTGGGCCTTCGCGAGCTCACGACCCTTCATCAGGGCCTTCGTCGAAGTCGCGTGAAAGAGATCACTTTCTTACAAATTTGACTGTCCGAAGTAGACGTTCCCGGGAAAACTGTGGAAAAATTCTACCCTCTCATCAGCACAAACTCTGGGACAATTCCCTCACAAATACCCTTTTTTGTGTACATCGGGCGATAGCGTCATTTCTAGTACTTGTTACCTGACAAGTATTCGCGCGTTTCCGCAGTACCGAGTACCGCAGTAGCACATGCCATTGGCGAGTCGCCCGACTGGCCGTGGTGTTGACCGAACAGAACCGCATGGTTCACTACCGAGGGGATTATCTCAATGTTTAGCCTCAATCCACCGTCGAGCTCTCGTCGTTGGTGAAGTTCGGCCATCGTGGGATCGCTGATCGTCGCGGTGGCGACACTTTTGGTAATCACCTGACACGCGGTCGTGTCGAGCCACACTTTCGACGAGGCGTGTTACTTGTTCGCGCTGGAAGTCGCCGGGTGGTCCGCGGGCGACCTCACTGCCGAGTCGTTCAGGTCTGAAGTTTCACGAGACGCGCGAAGCACGCACTCCACTGCGCGGCCCAGGGCCAATGTGTTGGCAGGTGCAAGTGACGTCGCCTCGCATGGTTCGTGAGACGACCGGGCACCGTGATGAACTTGCGTCGGATGGTCTTCGCGACGAGTGGTCCGGTGACACCGAGTCCGAGCGCTGCGACCCATCGCACGAGGTTGTGCGCGATGCTCGCGAGCACCGCCCACGCGGCGTTGGCGTTGAAGTCGCCCGAGGGACAGTGCTCGAGACCGGATCCTTCCTTCAAGTCCCGGATGGCGAGTTCGACGACGGCGTGACGACGGTGGTCGACGTCGAGCAAGACGGCGTCACCGACGCGGTCGGTGACGAAGGCGTGGTAGCGGTAGTCGGGGAAGAGCGCCGGACGGGGCTCGTTGAGTTTCGTTCGGCGAACGATCAGACGCTGCCCTTGGTAGTCGGTCTCAGCGACCCAGGCCTCGCCGTTGGCGGTGTAGTCGATTGACGTCCAATCCTCCTCGTCGATCTGTTCGATCGCCCGTGTGATCACTGGGGTCTGGCGCACGGTGATCGAGTAGCGCACGTCGTGGTCCCGGCAAGCCATCACCACGTACTTGGAGAAGAACCCCGAGTCGGCCCGTAGCGTCAAAGTGCCACTCGCGCCGGCTCGTCGCACCCGGCCCACGGTCTCTCGCACGAACCGCTGGGCACCGCGCTGGGTGTTGGCCGAGCCTTTTCGAAAACGAAGGTGCAGCACCTCACCGGTGTCGGCGCGCGTCGCCAGCACCGGGTGATAACCGAGCACGTGGGTGTAGCCGTAGCCCGCACCGTGCTTGTGGGCGCCGTGGACCTCGCAGATCGTGGAGTCGATGTCGATGGTCATCGGCGTCTCGCCCGGGCCGGCCCCGAGGGCCCAGGCGCGAGTGAGCAACTGCTCGGTGACCGAGTCGAGCTGGCGCACGTTTCCGAAGGTGAACTCGCGCAGGAACGTGCCCAGTGTCGAGGGCGCCATCACCCGGTGGCTCAACACCGCCGCGGTCGATCCCGAGCGCAGCACGTCGGCGTCGTCGATGCAGGTCCCACCGACGACGAGTGAGTGCACCAGCGTCGCGGCCCGTCGTCCCGGGAACGGCCCAACGGAGATCCTCTCGTCGCAGAGCTGCTCGAGACCGAGCTTCTCGCTGAGCAGACCGGCCAACGCGAGGCCCGCGTTGGCGACCGCGTGGTCGTCGTCGAACATCACCGACAGGTCCGAGAAAGTGTGCGAGGATTGCATCGAAAAGGTGTCCTTCTTTTCAGGTTGATTTGGTGTGTGGTAACACAAATTCTACCTGATGGGGACACCTTTTTCGCGTATGGTCAGCTCTTCAGACCAGCACCTTCACGGTGGATCCAGGCTAAGGTGAGGTGTGTGATACTCCCCGTCCCCCGGCTGATCGACCCGTTCGCGGTCCCGTCCCTTCGGTGGGGCATCCTCGGGCCGGGCGAGATCGCCGAGTCCTGGGCGACCACCGTTCTCGCCAATTCTAACCAGCGGATCGCTGCAGTCGCCTCCAGGACTCCGGGGCGCGCGCAGGTTTTCGCCGACATGTTCTCGGTCGCCGTGGCGCTGTCGAGTTACGAGGAGTTGGTTGCTCGTGACGACGTCGACGCCGTCTATATCGCCAATCAGCCCAACGACCACGCCGCCGCGGCGTTGCTCGCGCTCGAGGCGGGCAAGCCGGTCCTGGTGGAGAAGCCCTTCACCAAGAACGTGGCCGAAGCCGCCGCCGTGTTCGATCGGGGGCGCGAACTGGGGCTCTTGGTGATGGAGGCGATGTGGACTCGCTACCTGCCCCAGACGGACGTCGCTCGTCAACTGGTCGCGGCGGGCGCCATCGGCGAACCACAGTTGGTGCTCACAAGTTTTTGCGAGGACAATCGAGCCGTCGCCAGGATGTGGCGCAAAGCCCACGGGAGCCCACTGTGGGACATGGGGATCTATCCCATCGCGTTGTGCCAGCTCTTCCTGGGCGAGCCGGGGGAGATCGAGGCGAGCGGCATCGTGCTCGAGAGCGGCGTGGACGCGGAGTCCACGACCTCGCTCCGGTACGACAGCGGCGCTCGGGCGGTGTTCACGGTCTCGGGCATCGCCAGCGCGCCGCTGCACGCGACGATCTCCGGTGATGAGGGGGTGATTCACCTCGGCGAACCCTTCATCTTCCCCACGGGCGCGGGACTCGCCGGGCGGGGCATCGGGGCTCCGATCCGGTGGTGGAACGACGAGTCAGGAATTCGCCGACACGCGGGGCTGGTCTATCAGGTGACGGCGTTCGCCCACTACCTCGAACAGGGTCTCCTCGAGTCGCCGCTGCAGAGTCACGGGGACAGCCTGGCCTGCCTGCGGGTCGCCGCGGAGATCACCCGTCGACTCGGGGCCGACCCCTACTGATCGTGTGCGCTTCGCGCGCCGTGGTCGGGGGCAAAGGCACTTCGGCCACTCTCGGACCGTCCCAGGACAAGTACTCGAGGGGCCACGGGCGTTCGGTCGCGGACCCTTCACGTCGCTCGAAGGTCTACCCTGTCGGAGGACGAAGGTGACGACGATGAAGAGGCCTACGATAGCGGTGCTCGGTTTGGGCTGGATGGGCGCGGCCTTGGCTGACGCCCTGATTCGCGAGGGCCACGACGTCGTCGTGTGGAACCGTTCCGCGGCGAAGTCGGAGCCCTTCGAGGGCCGCGCCCGACGTCCAGCCACCGTTCTCGACGCGGTGCGTCAGAGTGACGTCGTGATGGTCTGCGTGAGGGACTACGACGCCTCCGACGAGATGTTGCACACCCCAGACGTATCGGCGGCGCTGGCGGGCCGGACGCTGGTCCAGTTCTCGTCGGGTACGCCCCAGCGAGCCCGCGAGGCGGGACACTGGGCGCAGGAGTCCGGTGTCGACTACCTGGACTGCACGATGTCCGCCGGGCCACAACAAGTGGGCACCGATCAGGGGACCTTCCACTACACCGGCCCGCGGGGGCTCTTCGACTCCTTGAGCGAGCTCTTGACTCCCTTGGTCGGCACGTCAGAGTACTGCGGCGAGGAGTGGGGTTACGCAGCCGCGCTGGACTTCGCGCGACTGGGCACCTTCACGGGAGTGTTGACGGTGCTCGGCACGGTCTTCGCGTTGATGCGCTCCGAAGGGGTGTCGATCGACGACTTCCTCCCCACCGTCCCCTTCTTGTCGCCCGAGTTCATGAAGGGCGTCGTCGCCGCCACGACGGCCGATCATTACCCTTCGGGGACGGCCACGCTGACCACCTGGGAAGCGTGGGCCGACCAGTTCGTCGTCGCGGGACGTGAAGCCGGCGTCGACCCCCGCGTCGCCGAGGTGATTCGCGAATCCCTGTCGCGCAGCATCCGCCAGGGTCACGGCGCCGAGGACATCTACGCCATCTTCTCGGCGTTTGCCAGCGCTGCGGGACCGGGGGAGTAGGGCGATGTCCACGGGCTACGTCATCGTGATCATCTGGGCCATCGGATTGCCGCTCACCGTGGTGCAACTGAAGAGTTTTTCGACGCGCACCAGTCGTCGCATCGCCACGCCGTCGGACTCCTCGGTCGTGCTGGCGAGGTTCACGGGCGGGATGAGCTTCAAGCGCGTCGGCGGTGGCGGTGGCAACGCCACCACCCCTCTCGTGGCCCTCTCGCTCCTCGGCTGGGGTGTCCGTCTCGGACCGAGTCGGAGATTCCTCGAATGGGTGGTCCCAACGCTGGAGTTGCGTTACAGCGAGATCGAGGTCGTTAGCGTGGTCTCGGGACCACGGTTCAAGAACTCGGGCGTTCTCCTTCGTGCGCCCACGTCGAGCGTGATGGTGGTGATGTGGACCGCGCAGACGGCGGCTCTCACCGACGACCTGGAGCGCCATGGTGTGAGGGTCGCTCCGGGCGTGGCGAAATTCACCCGGTGGGCCGACTCCGGCTGAGCGCTGAAGGGTCAGTGACGCGACGTCGCGGTCGGCGGGGTTGCCAGCATTGTCAGGGTTAGGCTTCGATCATGATGACCGCTGGAGCCCACCTGCGCGGAGCTCGGGTCGCCGCGTCGCTGGTGATCGTGCTCGCGGTGTCCCTGCTCTCGCCCGCGGCACGGGGCGGCGCCGCTCCCGCGGTGCGTATCGACACCGTTGTGACGACCACCCTGCGCGTGTACGAGTTCACGACCTGGTTCAACCCGCCAGCCGTCGACATCTCGTGCGAGATCGACCACGGACTGGCCCAGGCGGGGGCGGCGACGATTGCGCAGACGATCAACCAGGCCTACTGCATGTCCTCCTCGCGTTCACTGACCCACCACGTCACCGTGTCGGCGACCGGCGTCGTCAGGCGCTGCGTCGGCGTGATGTGCGGATCGAACGCCGGTTTGGGGACGCCCAGTTTCTACCCGGGGACCGAGGTTCGCTCGGGACCCTTCACCTGCGTGATCTCGACCCACGCGGTGACCTGTCGCGAGCACGGGGCCCGGGGCTTCGTCATCACCGCCAGGGCGATCACGTCGATCTGAAGTCGGTGGACCGTGGGGTCCTCGGGGAATCGGGAGAATCGGGTTTAGTGATTGAGTAATTTCTAAATCCATCGATAGCATGGGGTGATGGACGAGCCGCGCGTGGAGCAGCCTCTCTACGTGGCCAAGGCCCAGTTGTTCCGTTCCTTGAGCCACCCGGTGCGCATCCGGGTCCTGGAGCTCCTGGTGGAGGGCGAGAGACCCGTCAGCGAGTTGCGCGACGCAGTGGGAGTCGAGGCGTCGTCGCTCTCCCAGCACCTCAACGTCCTCAAGCATTCGGGACTCGTCGCATCGCGGCGACGCGCCAACGTGGTGACCTACCGGATCACCGACCATAGTGTCGCGGAGTTCTTGGCGACGGCGCGACGGGTGATGGCCGCCACGATGGGGCACACCCGCTCGACGCTCGAACATCTCGAGTCCCAGCAATGAGCGATCCCGCTACTCCGCGACGATCATGGGCGTGGCGGGGACTGTGGCATCGGCCGCTCTCCGAGCGCGTCACGCAACGGCCGCCCCAGGTCACCGGGGTCTCTCTGCGGGGTTCGCTGCAACTGCGTCACGTCGATGCCGGTTCGTGCAACGGCTGTGAGGTGGAGATCGCCTCGGCCATGGCGCCGCACTACGACGTCGCCCAGTACGGCATCCGCCTGGTGGCCTCACCCCGACACGCCGACGGGCTCCTGGTCACGGGCGTGGTGACCCAGAACATGGAGGGCCCCCTGCGCCAGACCCTGGCCGCGGTACCGCGTCCCTCGGTGGTGGTGGCCTGCGGTGACTGCGCCATCAACGGCGGCATCTTCCGCGACGCCTACGCGGTCGTCGGATCGGTGGGGGAGTTGGTCGAGACTCAGGTCGAGATCCCCGGCTGCCCACCGCACCCGCGCGACATCGTCGCCGCCTTGCGAAGCCTGAGCGGTCGCTAGCGATGACCTGGTACCTGGTCGCGCTGAGTCTGGGCGCCCTGGCGGCGATCGCCGGGGCGACGCTGCCGCGACGCGTGCGCGTGCCCGTGGCCGCCGCCCTGGGAGCCCTGGGGTGTGCCGTCTCCCTCGTCGCTGCGGTCGGCGACCTCATCGACGGCCGGACCATCCTGGTGCACAGTGACCGTCTCCTACCCTTCTCGGGGGTGTCGCTGACCCTCGACCCCTTGGCGGCCCTCTTCGTGGTGCTGAGTTCGCTGGTCGGCGTAGCCGCGTGCCTCTACCTTGTCGGCTACGCGCACGGACCTAGCGCCTCGCGCAGCGCCGTGTCGATCTTCATGGTCTTCGTCCTCGCGCTCAGCGTCGTGCCGCTCGCGTCGAACATCGTGAGTTTCATGTTCGCCTGGGAGCTCATGGCCCTCAGTTCGCTGCTGCTCATCGTCACCGACCAGGCCCAGCGCCCCAAGGCCCGCTCGGCGGCCCTGTGGTACGCCGCGATGACCCAAGCGGGAGCCGTGTCGATCACGCTGGGTCTCTTGCTCTGCGCCTCCCGCGCGCCGGGCCAGAGCTTCGTCGACATCGCCGCGTCGTCGTCGACGCTGTCGGCGACGACGCGCACGGCGGCCTTCGTGCTCGTCCTGCTGGGCTTCGCGTCCAAGGCCGGTGCCGTGCCGCTGCACGTGTGGTTGCCCAAGGCCCACCCCGAGGCGCCGAGTCCCGTGTCGGCGCTGATGTCCTCGGCCATGGTCTCGATGGGGGTCTACGGGATCGTGCGGGTGGGTGGTGACCTGCTGCACGGCGGGACCGTGGGCTGGTGGGTCGCGGTGGCGGCACTCGGGATCGTCTCGGCGGTCTACGGCGCCCTGCACGCCACGACCGCCAGTGACTTCAAGCGACTGCTGGCGTTTTCGACGATCGACATCATGGGACTGTCGCTGATCGGCGTGGGGGCGGCGGGAGTGCTCGAGGACAGCGGCATGCACGCGGACGCGACCCTCGCCATGATGGCCGCACTCTTGTTGTTGGTCGCGCACGCCGCCTTCAAAGGTGCGCTGTTCCTCGGCGCCGGCAGCGTCGAGCGCGCGACCGGGACGCGCAACCTCGACCGCCTGGGCGGATTGGTGCACACCATGCCGACCACCTCCGTGGTGGTCGCGCTCTCGGCCGGCGCGATCATGGCGGTGCCCACCCTGAGCGGTTTCTCCAGTGAGTGGCTGCTGCTGCAGGGCCTGTTGCACGGCTTCACGGACACCTCGACCCCCGTGGTCATCGTGATGTTGTTGGGGGTGGTCGCGTTGGCCCTGACGGGCGGGCTCACGGCGGTCGCCTTCGTCAAGGCCTTCGGCATCGGCTTCCTCGGCCAACCCCGCAGTGCGGGCGCCCGCGACTCGCGCGAAGTCTCGCGGTGGATGGGCTGGGGATCGGCGTTGCTGGTGCTGCCCAGCCTCGTGCTGGGCCTCGTCCCGGGCCTCGTGGTCAGCCTCATCAACCGGGCGGCGGACACGGGACTCGGAGGGGTCGCGACGACCCCCGTCTCGACGGGCGCGGGACTGGCCCTGTCGCAGTTGCGTGGCGCGATCGAACCGGCGGCGCTGTTGGGCGCGCTGGTGGGCGTGATGGTCGTGCTCGCGCTGGCGGCGCGGACCCTTGGTCAGCGCCGCGCGCGCCGGGTGGACGCCTGGGGTTGCGGTCGGGAGGAACAGACGCCGCGGATGCAGTACACCGCGACGTCCTTCGCCGAGCCGCTCCAACGGGTCTTCGCCGACGTCTTGCGACCTCAGATGGACGTGGAGGTGACCCACGCGGTCGAGTCACGCTACTTCCAGCAGTCCCTCACGTATCACCACCGCATCGCCGACGTCGTGGAGGTCCGGGCGTATCGTCCCGTCTTCGGCGTCGTCCACCGAGTGGGGGTTCTCGCGAGACGCCTGCAGAACGGGAGCATCCACCGCTACCTGGCCTTCGGCTTCGTGGCCCTCCTGGTCGTCGTGGTGGTGCTGGCGTGAACCGCGTCGCGCTCTCGGTGTGCACCTCGGTGTTGCAGTTGGCCCTGGTCGGAGTGGGCAGTCTGGTGCTCCTGGGCCTCATGGCGAAGGTGAAGGCCCGCGCCGAGGGCCGCGTGGGATCGCCCGTGGTCCAGCCCCTGCGCGATATCCGCAAGCTCTTGACCAAGGAGCGCCTGCACGCGCGCCATTCGAGCGTCGTGCTGGCACTGGCGCCGATGGTGATCACGGCGTCGGCGGCGGTGGCCGTGGGGATCTCGCCGATCATCGGCACGCATCCGGTCCTCGGCCAGAGTGCGGACATCTTCGTGATCGTCTACCTGCTGCTCACCGGCTCCGTCGCGTCCGCCCTGGCCGGGCTGGACCCCGCCACGGCCTTCGGCGGTATGGGCGCGAGTCGCGCCATGACCATCGGGGCGCTGGCCGAGCCGGCCCTGTTGGTGGCGGTCATCGCCCTGTCGGTCCAGGCCGGCACCTCGAACCTGCCGGGCATCGTGTCGAGCACCGCGAGTCACCCCGCCTGGGTCTTCGGACCGGTCCACCTCTTCGCCCTGGGCGCGTTGCTCATCGTGGTGCTCGCCGAGACCGGTCGAATCCCGGTGGACAACCCCGCTACGCACCTCGAGCTGACGATGGTGCACGAAGCCATGGTGCTGGAGTACGCCGGTCCGGAGCTCGCCCTGGTGACGCTGGGCGAGGCGATGCGCCTCGGACTGCTTTTCTCGCTCGTGGCGAACCTCTTCCTCCCCTGGGGCGTGGCCACCGGCGATTCGCTGGGTGCCCTGGCCATCGCCTGCGCGGCCCTGGTGGCGAAGACGACGACGCTGGCCCTGGTGGTCGCTCTCATCGAGGTGCGCAGCGCCAAGCTGCGGCTGTTCCGTCTGCCCGAGCTCCTGGCCGGTGGTTTCGTCCTGTCGGTGCTCGCGGTCGTCATGGGACTGGTGATCAGGTGAACACGGCTTACGTGTCCGCCCTCGACGTCACGGCGGGCCTGGTCCTGTTCGCGGCGGTGATGACCCTCTGGCGTCGCGGGGTGCGCACCATCGTGTCGATCCTGGGGGTGCAGGGACTGTCCCTGTCGGCCGTCGCCCTGGTGCTCGCGATTCACGAGCACGACACGGCACTGCTGGTGACCGGAGGTCTCGTCCTGGTGCTCAAGGGGATCGTCATCCCCGGCCTGCTACTGCGCGCGAGTCGGCTGGACCCGAAGTCCCGGGAGACCCGCCCCCTCGTCAACGTGCCGGCTTCACTGGTCGCGGCCGCGGTCTTGATCGTCCTGTCCTACGTCGTCAGTGCGCGGATCACCTCGCTGGCGCCCAGCGACGCCACCCGGTTGGTGCCGCTGGGGATGGCGACAATCCTCGTGGGCTACTTCATGCTCGTCACGCGCCGACGCGCGGTGTCCAAGATCGTGGGCCTGATCCTCGTCGACAATGGCATCGGACTGGTCGCGTACCTGCTGACCTCGGGAGTGCCCTTTATCGTCGAGCTGGGTTCCTCGATCGACGTCCTGCTCGTGGTCGTGGTCCTGCAGTTCTTGATGGTCTCCATGGGGCGCCATTCCGACGTGGACGTGCTCACCGAGCGACGGGAGCTGCGCGACTGATGCTCCTCGTGATGATCGTGGCGATTCCCCTGGCGATGACCCTGGCGGCGATGGTGTGCCCGTGGAGCCCGTGGCTCGGTCGCGCCTCGGGGCTGGCCAGCGCGGGCGTGCTCGCGCTGGGGATCTGGCTGAGCGCCCTGACCATGACGACCCCCCGATGGGGTGCGGCGCACCTGATGCGCGCCGACTCGCTCAGTGCCTTCATGGTCGTGGTCATCGGCTCGGTCTCGGTCCTGGCCACGTCCTTCACCTCGCGCACCATGAGCCAGGAGATCGCCTCGGGCGCCACCACGGCGCGCCACGCGCGCCACTACGTGATCTTGATGCAGGTCTTCATCACCTGCATGCTGATCGCGGTGCTGAGCGCGAACCTGGGCGTGGTGTGGATCTCCATCGAAGCGACCACCATCGCCACCACCTTCCTGGTCAGTCACCGGCGCACCAGCGGTGCCTTCGAGGCGTCGTGGAAGTACGTGATCCTGTGCTCGGTGGGCATCGCCCTGGCCTTCTTGGGGACGGTCCTGATCTACTACGGCGAGCTGCACGCGAGCGGTGGCCACGTCGCCTCGCTGAACTGGACCTCGCTGATGGCCGCGGCCCCGCACCTGGACCCCAGGGTCACCCGCCTGGGCTTCGCGCTGCTCGTCGTCGGCTACGGGACGAAGGTCGGTCTCGTGCCGATGCACTCCTGGTTGCCCGACGCCCACTCCCAAGCCCCGGCGCCGGTCTCGGCCCTCATGTCGGGAGTCCTGCTGAGCGTCGCCTTCTACGCCCTCCTGCGATTCCGCGCCGTGGTGCAGATCGCGCTGGGCCCGACCTTCCCGCGCGTGGCACTCCTGATGGTCGGCGTCGCCTCCCTGCTCGTCGCCACGGCCATGCTCATCGCCCAGCGCGACCTCAAGCGGATGTTGGCGTACTCGAGCATCGAGCACATGGGTCTGATGGCCGTCGGGGCGGCCGTCGGATCGCCGCTGGCGATCGCGGCGGTGCTGCTGCACGTCCTCGGCCACGGCATCACGAAGGCCGTGCTCTTCCTGTCCGCGGGCGAGATCTACCAGTTGGAGGGAACCACCGAGATCGACCGGATCTCGGGGCTCCTGGCGCGCCGGCCGGTCCTGGGAGGGATCTTCGGCTTCGCGCTGATGTCGCTGGTGGCGTTCCCGCCCTTCAGTCTCTTCGTCAGCGAGCTCTCCATGGCCCGGGCCGAGGTCGACGCCGGCCTGAGCTGGGTGGTGGCGGTCTCACTGGCCTGTCTCGCCGTGGTCTTCGCCGCGGTGTTGCGCCACGGACGCCATCTGCTGATGGGGTCGCGCGGTGACGGCGAGTCACCCAGCGTCCTCGACCGGTCGGCCGCCTCGATGTTGGTCGGTGCCCTCGTCGTGTGCGTGGCGCTGGGCGTGCTGTCGTGGCCCGTGCAGTCGCTCCTGTGGCACGCCGCCCACCAGGTGACGCCGTGAATCCGCACCCGCAGACCCGTCACGTCGTCGCGCACGAGTTGCACGACCTGGCGGCGTCGCAGCTCGCGCTCGGACACCGTCTCGCCCTGGTGTCGGCCCACGAGGACCACCGTGGTCTGCGCGTCGTCTACCTCTTCACCGGTGGCCCGCCCGACGAGCGCCACGAGTTCGAGCTGCACCTCGACCGTGCCCACCCCGCGGTGCCCACCCTGGCCGACCTGTCCTTCGCCGCGAGTCGCTTCGAGAGGGCCCTGCACGACGACTACGCCATCGTGCCGGTCGGCCATCCCTTCCTAAGGCCCCTGGTGCGCCACCAGCACTGGCCCGAGGACTGGTACCCGATGCGTCCGGGCGCCGGGCCCATGCCCCCGCGGCGGGTGCTGGGCGATCCCTACCCCTTCACCGAGGTCAAGGGGACGGGCGTGTACGAGATCCCGGTCGGGCCGGTGCACGCCGGCCTGATCGAACCGGGACACTTCCGCTTCTCGGTGGTCGGTGAGACCATCCTCAAGATGACCGCTCGCCTCTGGTTCGTGCATCGTGGGGTGGAACGTCTCTTCGTCGGCCTCGACGCCGACGAGGGCGTCGCCATCGCCCAGCGGATCTCCGGCGACAGCGCCGTGGCCCACTCACTGGCCTACTGCCTGGCCGTCGAAGACGCGCGAGGCATCGAGGCGGACGAGGAGTCGCGGCGCCTGCGCGCGATCGTGCTCGAGCTCGAGCGGCTCTACAACCACGTCGGTGACGTCGGGGCGTTGTGCAACGACGTCAGTTACGCCGTGGCGAACGCGCGCGCGATGGTCGTGCGCGAACGCATCCTTCGCTTGAACGAGGGCGTCACCGGTCACCGGCTGGGGCGCGGCGCCGTCTTCGTCGGTCGCACGTCACTGAGGGTCCTGCCGACCGGGCGCGAGCTCGACGAGGTCGCCGAGGCCTTCGAGGACGTCGTCGACCTGGCCCTGGGCAATTCGGTGGTCGTGGACCGCTTCGTGGGGACCGCCACCCTGTCGAGGAACGACGCCCTGGCCATCGGCACGCTGGGCGTGGTGGCGCGCGCGTCCGGGGTGGCCCAGGACGCGCGCGTCGCCCATCCCTTCGTGGCGGGAGGGTTCACCCCCGTGGTCCAAGAGGGCGGCGACGTGATGGCCCGCTTCGTCCAGCGCGTCGAGGAGTTCCGCGCATCGCTCGACATCGTGCGCCGCCTCAGCGGCGAGGTCCGCTCCCTGTCGGGCGGGTCGCTGCGTCGGCGCGATCCCAGCGCCGCGGGCGTGGGGATCGTCGAGGGGTGGCGCGGGGCGGTCGTGCACCGCGTCGAACTCGACGCCCAGGGTCGGGTCGCGCGAGCGCGGACCCTCGACCCGTCCTTCTTCAACTGGCCGGCCCTGTCGATCGCGTTGAGTGACACCATCGTCCCGGACTTCCCCTTGTCGAACAAGAGCTTCAACCTGTCCTACGCCGGCAACGACCTCTAGGTCCGGACTCGGGTGACGGCCGGTACGCTGCGGGGATGTTCGCCGTCACCGACCAGCGCTTCGAGGAGCTGTGCGCCGAGGCTCTCGACTCGCTGCCCGAGGAACTGTCGCGCCAGATGCAGAACGTCGTGGTGATGGTCGAGGACCAGGCGGTGGGGCGAGCGCTGCTGGGGCTCTACGAAGGCGTTCCGCTGACCAAGCGCGGCCCCCTGACCTACAGCGGCGTCCTGCCGGACCGGATCACGATCTACCAGTCGGCGATCTGTCGCTCGTGCCACTCCGAGGACGAGGTCCGTGCGCAGGTACGCAAGACCGTCATCCACGAGGTGGCGCACCACTTCGGCATCTCCGACCCGCGCCTCGAGGAGCTGGGCTGGTCGTGAGGAGTTGGTCGAGGGAGGGGCGGCCCCTAATCCGCCCCTCCCTCGGTCTCTGTTCCCCTCAACAGACCTGTTGGCCTAGACCGCCGACCACGATGAGTCCACCGGCACGATGGCGCCGCTGATGTTGCTGGCGGCGTCCGAGGCCAGGAACACGATCGCCGCCGCCAACTCCTCGGGCTGGGCGATGCGACCCACATTGGCCATGTAGCCACCGATGGCGGCGAGACCCATGGAGTCTTGTTTCACGTTGACCTCGAGACTGGTGGCCACGCCGCCGGGAGCCACCGCATTGACGCGAATCCCCTTGTCGCGGTAGACGACGGCCGCCGACTTGGTGAGTCCGATCAGGCCGTGCTTGGACACGGTGTAGGCCGTCCCGGCGGCGCTACCGCGCAGGCCGGCTTCGGAGGTCGTGTTGACGATGGCGCCGTGGCCCCGGGAGAGCATGTGCGGCACGACGGCGCGCGTGAGCAGGAGGGGCGCGGTCAGGTTGACGCGCAGCACCCGGTGCCAGAGTTCGTCGCTCACCTCGTGGGGGCCGCTCATGTCGTCCATGATCCCGGCGTTGTTGACGAGGACGTCGACGCCACCGTAGGTCGCCACGGTCGTGGCGACCAGTGCGTCGATCACACCCTGTTCGGCGAGGTCGCCCGCCACCGCGATGGCGGCACCGCCCTCGTTCACGATCTGCGCCACCACGAGATTCGCGGTGTCGGCGTGGATGTCAGCCACCACCACGTTGGCCCCTCGTTTGGCCAGTTCCAGCGCGGTCGCTCGCCCGATTCCGGCTCCCGCACCCGTGACGATGGCGGTCTTGCCTGCGAAGTCCTTGCTCATCACGCCTCCCGGGCGCTCCACGAGCGTCCCTATTTCTGACGGTACCACCAGGACTATTGCGAGGTCAGGTGACCAAGTCCCTTTCGTATAGGTGAACACTCCGTCGTGAACAGGTGGCTACAGTCGCACCATGACCCTCTCGGCGCGCGCGGTGGACGGCGGCTTTCGCCTGCTGAACGGTCTGCATCGCGCGCTGTGGCGCCTGAGCGGCGGTCGCGTCGGGTCGCGAGCCTACGGGCTCGACATGGTCGAGCTCACGACGATCGGACGACGCAGCGGACGGGCTCACTCGACGATGCTGCTGGTCCCCCTGCGCGACGGCGAACGACTGGTCGTGGTGGCGTCCAAGGGCGGCGACGTCCGCGATCCCGACTGGTTCAAGAACGTGGTGGCCGATCCCCGGGTCTACCTCAGGGAGCGGGGGCGCGTGCGAGCGATGGAGGCGCGCGTGGCCTCGCCGGTCGAGCGCGAGCGGCTCTGGGTGCGCGCAGTGGATCGCTACCCGCACTACGAGCGCTACCAACGGCGCGCGGGTCGCGAGATCCCCGTCGTCGTGTTGGCGCCGACGGCTCCGGCGTCGTCGCGCCACCGCGTCTGAGGTCTCCGGCACGAACCGGGCGACGTCGTAGCCTACGGCCTCCCCGGAACCTCGACGGGCCGGTCCAGATGCACGACGCCTACCAGTTGAGCCCGTGGCACTACCGGTACACGACCCTGGTCGGTTCGGCCGTCCTGGCGGGTCTGAAGTTCATCGCGGTGTCGATCCAGATCAGGCGAATCGCCCAGTCACCCATCTACCGGGCGCGCGCGTGGGGCAGTACCTCCTTGATCGTCGCCCTCGTGGCGGACGCCGGCGTCGTCCTCGCCCCCAGAACCTCACGGCGCTCGGCTACGAACCGTGCCTCGGTCCGGTCGCGTTCGTCACCGTCACGTCGGTGACGACGAGTCGCATCGCGCGTTCGGGCCTTCGTCGCCCGTGGCGCCACTTCATGTCGATCGCGGTGAACCTGATCGGCTCCGGTGGCGGTCTGAGTCTGGTCGTTCGCTGGGGCGGGGGAATGTGCCGGGTGACGCTCTGGTCCCTGTCGACCATCGCGTGGGTGACGTGGAGGCCTGGGGACTGCTGCTGGCCATCGGCGAGCAGCAGCGACCTGAGGTCGGCGCCTGAGGCGGGGTCACGCCTCCGCGGCGACGATCCTCCAGGGGTGTTCGATGAAGGCCGTGAGGGTGCGTAGGAACTGTGCGGCCAAGGCACCGTCGATGATCCGGTGGTCGGCCGAGAGCGTCATGCGCATGCGGTGCCGGGGCACGATCTGATCGCCGACGATCACTGCTTCGCGGGTCGTGGCCCCGACGGCGAGGATGGCGCCCTCGGGCGGGTTGATGATCGCGGTGAACTCCTCGACACCGTACATGCCGAGGTTGGAGACGGTGAAGGTTCCGCCGCTCATCTGCTCGATGCTCAGTCCCTTGCCGTTGGCCTGGGCGGCCAAGGACTTGGTCTCGGCACCGATCTCGTACACCGACTTCAGGTCGGCGTCGACGATCACGGGGACCACCAAGCCGTGCTGGGAGGCCACGGCCACGCCGACGTTGACCCGGTTGTGCAGCTGCATGACCTTGGAGTCGTCGCCGAGGTAGGAGGCGTTGACCTCCGGGTGCTCGCGCAGGGCCAGGGCGACGGCGCGCACGATGAGGTCGTTCACGCTGACCTTGGCCAGGTCCTTGTCCACGGCCTGCTCGTTGAGGTCCGCGCGCATCTGCGTCAAGACTTCGGCGTCCGCCACCGAGGTCACGTAGAAGTGAGGGATGGTCTGGGCACTCTCTGAGAGGCGGCGCGCGATCACGCGACGAGCCTTGGTGACCGGCACTTCCTGGGAAGCGCGACGTGCGTCGACGATCGGTCCGGTCGCGACCACGGGACGGGCCACGTGGCGAGGTGCCGGGGTCGCGGGCCCCGCCGGCGCGCCCACGAGGGAGTCGAGGTCGGCACGGATGATGCGCCCTCCGGGGCCGCTGCCGCGGATACCCGACAAGTCGAGCCCGTGTTCACGGGCCAGGCGACGCACCAGGGGCGAGGCGAATTGGCCGTCCGCACCCCGGTTCTCCGGGACGGCACGGCTCACGGTGCGCGACGAGCTCGCGGCGACCGCCGGAGCCGGCGAAGGAGCGGGCGAAGGAGCGGGCGATACCGACGCGGCGGGCTCGGGAGCGGGAGTTGCCTCGACCGGCGCCGGCGCGGGCGCGGGCGCCGGGGCGGGGGAGTCCTTTCCGTTGTCGAGCATCGCGATCGGCGTGCCGATGGCCACGGTGTCGCCCTCGGCCACCAAGATCTCGCTCAGGGTGCCGGCCTCGTAGGCCTCGTAGTCCATCGTCGCCTTGTCGGTCTCGATCTCCACCAGCACGTCACCGACCTCGACTCGCTCACCCGGCTTCTTGTGCCACGCGGCGACCGCGCCCTCTTCCATCGTGTCGGACAGGCGAGGCATCTTGATTTCAATCATGGCTTTGACCAACCTTCTTGAGTCGCCGACCGACGGCCTCGAGTGTCTGGAATATAGCGTTCACCACGTCGTCGTTGGTCGGCATGGCGGCCGATTCCAGGTTCTTGGAGTAGGGCATCGGCACTTCGGCCATCGCCACGCGCCGCACCGGTGCGTCCAGGTAGTCGAAGGCTCCGTCGGAGATCGTCGCGGCGATCTCGGCACCGATTCCGTAGGTCAGCCAGTCGTCCTCGAGGACCACGGCGGCGTGGGTCTTCTTGACCGACTCCACCAGGGTGGCGCGGTCGAGCGGACGCAAGCTCATCAGGTCGATCACCTCGATGTCGAGCCCCTCGGACTCCGCCAGGGACTCGGCGATGTTGCGCGCCACGTAGGCCATGCGCGAGTAGCCGATCAGGGTCAGGTCGTGTCCCTCACGGGTGATCTTGGCCTTGCCGATCTCGGCGGGGGTGTCGTCATCGGGCACGTCGCCCTTGGTGTTGTAGAGCGCCAGGTTCTCCAAGAACAGCACGGGGTCGTCGTCGCGGATGGCGGCCAGGAGCAGGGCCTTGGCGTCGGCCGGAGTGGAGGGGGCGACGACCTTCATTCCCGGGACGAAGGCGTAGTAGAGCTCGATGTTCTGCGAGTGCGTGGCACCCAGCTGTTGTCCGCCACCACCGGGGGTGCGGATCACCAGGGGCACCTTGGCCTGGCCGCCGAACATGCCGTAGATCTTGGCCGCGTGGTTGACGATCTGGTCCAGGGCGAGCAGGGAGAAGTTGATGGTCATGATCTCGACCACGGGGCGCAGGCCCAGCATGGCCGCGCCGATGGCGGCCCCGGTGAAGCCCTCCTCGGCGATCGGGGTGTCGCGGACGCGCTTGTCCCCGAACTCCGTCAGGAGTCCCGCGGTGATCTTGTAGGAGCCCTCGAAGACGCCGATCTCCTCACCCATCAAGAACACGTTCTCGTCTCGCAGCATCTCCTCGCGCAGGGTGTCGTGCAGTGCTTGGCGATAGGTCTTGATGGTCATCGCGCCACCTCCACGTTGTAGCGGGCGACGACGGGAAAGAGCGGGTCACCCGGCCGGCGTCGTGAGTCGTTGGCGACCGGCGTCGCGTAGTTGTAGTCGAAGAGGGTCGACACGTCGGGAACCGCGCTGGCCCGGGCGAAGGCGTCGGCGGCGTCGGCACGGGCCGTCTCCTCCTCGTCGATGTGGCGCAGCTCGGCAGCGGTGAGGATCTTCTCCTTCACCAGACGGTTGGCCAGTGCCGGGACCGGGTCGAGCCTGGCGACCAGGGCGACCTCCTCGGGCGAGCGGTACTTCGCCGGGTCCACCACCGAGTGCCCACGAAGTCGCTCACAGACGACTTCGAGGAGGAAGGGCTTGCCGGCGCGCGCGGATTCGATGGCTCGCGAAGCGGCGTCGGCGACCAGCACCGGGTCGAGCCCGTCCACGCGCTCCGACGCCATGGCGTAGGCGGAGGCGCGCTTGTAGATCTCGGGTTCGGCGGACGCCTTGGCGACCGTGGTGCCCATACCCAGGCCGTTGTTGATCACCACGAAGACGACCGGGAGGCTCCAGAGGGCCGCGATGTTGAGCGATTCGTGGAAGGCGCCGATGTTGGCGGTGCCGTCACCCATCGTGCACATGACGATCTCGTCGAGGCCGCGGTAGTTGATGGCCAGGGCCGCGCCCGTGGCGAGGGGGAGCTGTCCACCCACGATGCCGTAGCCGCCGAGGAGTCGATGCGTCATGTCGAACATGTGCATGGAACCGCCCCAGCCCTTCGACACCCCGTCGACGCGGCCGTAGAGCTCGGCCATCGCGTGGTTCGGGTGGATGCCGCGCATCAGGGCGTAGCCGTGCTCGCGGTAGTTGGTGAACAGGTAGTCGGTCTCGCGCAGCGCCGACATCAAGCCGACGACGGTGGCCTCCTCGCCGAGGTTCAAGTGGCAGTAGCCCCCGATCAGGGCCTCGGTGTAGGCACGCGCGGAGCGCTCCTCGAAGCGGCGGATCAGCATCATGTCGCGGTAGAACTGGACGAGTCGGGCGCTGTCGGCCTTCTTGGTCGCCGTTCGGCGAGCGGCGGCCTTGGTCGCGCCGGCCTTGACCGGGGCCGACGACGTCGCCACCGCCTTCTTGGCGGGTGACTTCTTGGCCACCGCCTTCTTGGCCACCGCTTTCTTGGCCACGGCTTTCTTGGCCACGGCCTTGGTCGACGAAGGGGCGACCGCCGCCTTGTCGGGTGTCGGCTTCGCGGTTCTCAACGAGTCAACAGTCATCGGGATTCCTTCAGCGCCATCATGGGGTAGGGGTATCTAATTCGTTTTTGAGATTAAAGATTAACCTTCCAAGCATATTAGAGATAGAAGGCGATGTCCATAGCATTCCACTGACCAACCCGTGGCCCGAGCATCACGGGCGACTCCAGTGTTGTCGCCCATAATTGGGGGATCGTGAACAGAGTGAGGAGCTCGAACGTGGGAAGAAAGTTTCTGGCTGAGTTCTTCGGCACCGCGGTGTTGGTGTTCTTCGCCGTCGGTGTCGCCACCTTGATGTTCGGCTTCAAGATGGACGGGGGGAGTGTCGCCGCCGGAGTCGTGGCGACCGCGCTGACGTTCGGCCTCGTCTTGTTGGGACTGGCGTATTCACTCGGACCGATCTCGGGGTGCCACGTGAACCCGGCCGTCACCATCGGCGCCTTGGCCGCCCGTCGCCTCAGTGTCGGCGAGGCCCTGGGCTACTGGGTCGCCCAGTTCCTGGGTGGCTACGTCGGTGCCGTGCTCTTGTGGACCGTCTTGCGCCAATCGTCGCTCTACCACACGTCGACGCAGGGACTCGGCACTGATGGCTACGGGTCGGCGTCACTGATCCATCTCAGCGCCGGCGGTGCCTTCCTCGCCGAAGTCATCTTGACGGCGCTCTTCGTCTTCGTGATCCTCGTGGTCACCGGTCCCCGGGGCAGCAGTTCCACGGCGGGTGTCGTCATCGGTCTCACCTTGACCGTGGTCCACCTGATTGGCATCCCCCTGACGGGGACGTCGGTGAACCCCGCGCGCTCCCTGGGACCGGCGCTGATCGTCGGGGGCACCGCACTCAGCCAGGTGTGGTTGTTCTTGGTGGCCCCTCTGGTGGGCGGTGTCGTAGCGGCTGTCGTCCACGCGATGCTCTATCCCACGGTGCGTCCCGACATCGTGGTCGTCGAGGTAACTCCCTGACCGGAGCACCCGTGGGTGGCGAGGTCGCCGGACCCAGGGAATTATCGGCCCCAGTGCGCGGCCAGAGTGCTAGAAACGGTCCATTGGCTGCGGTCATCGTGCGTCACCGTTCGACAGCACTCGTGTTGGGGCGTTCGATCGCGTCGACACGGGTCGGGCGATGTCGGGTCGGCGACCGCTCGGGGAAGAGGGGGTTGTGGTGGCCTTTATCGACGTGAAGAAACTCTCCAGCATCGACAAGGTGGTGGTCGGCGCGGGGGCGGTGGGCTTGATCGCCCTGTTCCTGCCCTGGCTGGGCTAATCGTCGCCCGACGCGAGCGCGTCGCAGAGCGGCTTCGGTGCGGGACTCGGCCTGCTCGGTGCGCTCCTCATCGTCGCGACCGCGGTGTATCTCGGGATGCAGCGTTCGGGGGCTCAGATGCCCCGGACCTCGATGGGCCCGGGGGTCATCACCCTCGGGGGTTCGCTGGTCGGCACGGTACTGGTCATACTGCATTGGCTCTCGGCACCTCGCGCCAGCGTCGCCGGCGGACTCGTCACCTACGGGCCGCGCTACGGCATGATCATCGAGTTGTTGGCGGGTGTCGTCCAGGCGCTGTGCGCCCTGACCCTCTTTCGTCGATCGGGCGAGGCCGTGCCCTGGAGCAGGGAGACGAGTTCCTAGGAGCTGCGTGGTTCACTCGTCGTCTCGGCGCGTGAACTCGATGATCTCCAGGGTGTCGCCCTCGCGGATCGACTCGTGGTGGGCCTGCTGTTGACGAGTCAGTTCATCGAGTTCGGAGTCGTCGGCCACCTCGATGCGCACCAGTTGGTCGTCAGCGCCCGGAGAGCTTCGAATGAGTTCGTCGAGTTTGAGTTGCAACGACGACTGGTGACGGCTCTGGGTGTGCTGGATGACGAACAGCATGATCAGCGCGATCGCCGTCCCGACGACGGAGAAGGCGTTCTCCCAGCGGGTCGGGAAGCCGTCCACGGCTAGGGCGACGACGGAGGTGACGACGAGGAGGCTCGCGACGACGGCGACGCCGGTTTGCGAGGACTGGTTGTCGATCCAGTGCAGGATGCGGCTGACGCGGCGACGCAATGGTGAGGCGTTCATGGGGATCCTTTCGGCGGTGCGCTTCGACCTGACGCGGTGATCGACACGGCGGCGACGCCCAAAGAGCGAGTAGGACCAACGTAGCGCGACGTCGTCGGTTCACGTCGCACACGTAGCGCGCCATGAGCGTGGCGCGGCCTACCTATTGTGGGGTGATGCCGACTCCTCGCTACACCCATGGCCACCACGAATCGGTGCTGCGAAGCCACCAGTGGCGCACCGCCGCCAACTCCGCGGGTTTCCTCCTGGCCGATCTCGGAACCGGGGATCGAGTGCTGGACGTGGGTTGTGGACCGGGCAACATCACCGCGGACCTCGCGCAGTACGTCCCCGACGGGTCGGTGGTGGGCATCGACCTCTCCGAGGAGATCATCGCTCGCGCGACTTCGGACCACGCCGCGACGCCCAACGTCTCGTTTCGCGTCGGCGATGTCTACGGTCTCGACGCACCCGACGGTTCCTACGACGTCGTCTACGCCCATCAGGTCCTCCAACACCTGCACGACCCGGTGGCCGCCCTGCGAGAGATGCGTCGGGTGCTCGCCCCGGGTGGACTGTTGGCCGTTCGCGAAGCCGACTTCGGGGGCTTCTTCTGGCATCCCGCCACCCCGGCGCTCGATGAGTGGATGGAGCTCTACCACCGTGTCACCGCCCACAACGGTGCCCAGGCCGATGGGGGGCGCCACCTGCCCCAGTGGGTGCGCGGTGCCGGGTTCACCGACCTGGCGGTCACCGCCACGTCGTGGACCTTCGAGACCGCCGAGGACCGGAGCTGGTGGGGCGGACTCTGGGCCGACCGCGTGGTGCTGAGTGAATTCGCTCGTCAGGCCGTCGAGTACTCCTTGAGCACACCCGAGGAGCTCGAGACCATCGCGGCGGCCTTTCGGAGTTGGGCGACGTCCGAGGACGGACTCTTCGTCGTCCCCAGCATCGAGGTCCTGGCGCGGCCCTAGTGCGATTCCTCTACCATCCGGAGGGGGAGCAGCCGTACTGGTCGGGCACGTAGGTCTGCGTGACCTTCATGGCGACGAAGATCTGCTCCATGCGCGTAGCGCGACCGGCGTCGGGCGCGAAGCGCGTACCGCCGAAGTGCACCCACGTGGAGTTGGCGAAACCGATTCCGGAGTAGTACGGGCCCTCCATCGACCAGTTGCCGTTCACCTCGCAGATCGCGACCCGCTGCCACATCTGGACGAATTCGTGCAGCGTGACGTGGAAGTTCGTCGCGATGTCGGTCACGGCGTGCTGGGTCTCGAGTTCGAGACGGACTCGCTGCAGGGCGAGACGGTGGCGCGCGAGGGCCACCGGGCTGAGCGTGGCGTGCGCCGGGTGGGCCTTCACGTGGTGCTGGCTCGCTCCAGCCGGCGATACCGGGGTGGCCACGCTCACGAGCGCGACCGCGAGGGTCATCAAGGTACGTCGCACGACAAATCTCCTAGTCCGAGTTCGCCGCGGCACGTTCCGAGGCCCGAGGGCTCTGGCAGCGTGACGAGACGACACTCGTTTCATGGTCACCCGTATCGGGTCGTACAGGTTGCTTGCTCTGCATAAAGACGCAAACAACAAAGCAGTAGTTTCTGCGTGACCATTCTACGACAGGAGAGTGAATTCGACACGCCCAGGAGGAGCGTTGTTGCATGATAAATATTGATTAATCTGCAGTTTTAAGGCCACGAACAATATTCGTGATTCACGTCATCTCGGAAGCAGAATTCGACCCGTTGACTCGCGACAAACCCCAGATGAGGCCCTGAATCTGCAAGATAATGCGGCAAATGAACAAATAACCAGAATCGGACGGCGTCGAAGGCCTCCGCTCACGCCGGAGGGGGGGCGTCGCCGGGGAAGAGCTCGGGAAAGAGTGCGGGAAGTTCGCTCAACCACTGTTCGACGGCGCCCTCGAAGAGGCGGCCGAAGCGCAGCGTGGCCAACTCGAAGGGGTCGTTGTTGTTCGTTCGCATGTCGACCTCCAACGCCGCGTAGTACTCGCGACGCTCCTCGCGTTCGCGCGAGAACTCCGCCATGATCGTGCGAAGTCGCTCGGGCTCGAGGAAGGCGCCGAACCGGATGGTGAGCAGGACGGGGAATCGGATGATCTCGTCCGAGGGACCCCCGTCGAGCCAGTCGTGGAGTGCGCGAACCCCCTGACGGGTGATCGAGAACTCACGGCTGGCCCGAGGTCCCAGGGGCCCGGCCTCGATGTAGCCGCGCTCTTCGAGGGTCTGGAGTTCTCGATAGACCTGACTGCGGGTGAGGGTCCAGAAATCACCGATGAGTATCCCGGCCGACTGCGACAGCGCGTTGCCGTTGATCGGCCCGATCTGTGAGATGAGCCCCAACATGGCGGCGGCAGTGGAGTTGAGGGGGACTTGACTATCCACAGTGGACAGTGTACCGTCATCCCCTATGGAAAGCGAGAGAAAGTCTGCCGCCGTCTCGGTGCAGGGGCTCACGAAGCACTATGGCAAGTCCCCCGCTCTGCGCGGGGTGGACTTGGAGATCCGCGAGGGTGAGATCTTCGCGCTCCTGGGGCCCAACGGGGCGGGCAAGACGACCTTCGTGGAGATCCTCGAGGGTTTTCGCCATCGCGACGGGGGAGAGGTGAGGGTCCTCGGGATGGATCCGAACCACCAACCCATGGCGCTCAAGACACGTATCGGCATCGTCTTGCAATCCTCGGGGATGGACCGCTACCTCAACGTCGCCGAGACCGTCGCCATGTACTCCAGTTACTACCCACAGCCCCGGCCCGTCGACGAGATCCTCGAACTGGTGGGTCTCACCCAGAAGCGCGATGAGCGGGTGCTTCGCCTCTCGGGTGGCCAGCAACGTCGTCTGGACGTCGCCATCGCACTGGCCGGCAACCCGGACCTGCTGTTCCTGGACGAGCCGACGACCGGTTTCGACCCGAGTGCGCGGCGCGAGGTGTGGGACGTGATCAAGAACCTGCGCAGTCTGGGCAAGACCGTGCTCTTGACGACGCACTTCATGGACGAGGCCCAGTACCTGGCCGATCGCCTCGCCGTCATCGCCAACGGTCGTATCGTGGCCGAGGGCGATCCGGCGACCCTGGCCGGGCGTGACCGGATGCGTGCGACGATCAGATTCACCCTGCCCGAGGGCGCCCGCCCGCCGGCGCACTTGAGCGCCGAGGTGGTGGTGGGCTCGTCCTACGAGGTGTCGAGCGACCGGGTCACCCAGGACCTCCACGACCTCACGTCGTGGGCGCTCGGGTCGGCCATCGACCTGGAGGACCTGCGGGTGGACCGTCCCAGCCTCGAAGACGTCTACCTGGAGCTGACGAGCGAGACCGATCCCTACCACGAGGAGACGCGATGAACTCCGCCGCGATGTTGAGCACCCAGGTCAAGTACGTCAACAAGGCCTTCTGGCGCAATCCCGCCTCCGCCTTCTTCACCTTCGCCTTCCCCCTGATGTTCCTCGTGATCTTCACCTCGCTCCTGGGCAACCATACGATCAAGGTCTCGGCCAACGGTCCGACCATCGCGATCTCCACCTACTACGTGGCCGCGATGGCCGCCTACGCCGTCATCTCGGCCACCTACAACAACATCGCCATCGGCCTGGCGATCCAGCGTGATTCCGGCGTCCTCAAGCGCACCCGCGGCACCCCGATCCCCAGCGGGATCTACATCCTCGGTCGCCTCATCCACGCCTTCTTCGTCGCGGTGATCCTGGTCGTGATCACCGCCGCCTACGGTCGACTCTTCTATCACGCGGCCCTGCCCACCGGTCGTCCGCTCGCGGAATTCCTGGTGATGCTCCTGGTGGGAACGATGGCGTTCTGCGCCCTCGGCTTCGCGATCACCACGGTCATCCCGAACGCGGACGCCGCGCCGGCGGTGGTGAACGCGAGCATCCTGCCCCTGTTGTTCCTCTCGGGCATCTTCATCCCGCTGGCGTCGAACGCGCCCTCGTGGCTGCTGTGGATCGCGCGCATCTTCCCCGTGCGACACTTCGCGCTGGGCATGGACGCAGGCTTCGTGGGTTCACCCTTCAACTGGACCGACGTGCTCATCGTGGCGGCGTGGGGGGTGGGGGCCTTCGCGGTGTCCTATCGCTTCTTCACCTGGGAGCCCAAGCGCTGATCCAGGACTAGTCGGGCTGACCGTCCTGCATGGCCTGCAGGACGTCCACCGCCGAGGTGAGCCCCCGTCGGCCCTTGCGCGCGGCCTTGGCCGGGGCGTCGGGCAGCGACTGGATCTGCTGGCGGCGGCCGACCACGTTCCAGACCCCTCGCGCGGCCTGCGACGAGTGGTTGGTGTACATGTGGGGGCGCAGGGCGTCGAACTGGAGGGAATCGCCCGCCTGGAGCACGTAGGTGTCGAACTCGAGTTGCAGGGTGAGCTCGCCTTCGATGATGTACGCGTATTCGAAACCAGCGTGGCGCATGAACTTTCCCTCGATGGATGAGGAGGCACCCGGGGAGTAGGTCACGAGGAGGGGTTCTCCGGGTCCGCCGCTCCCGGTGGCGAGCTGCTCCCAACGCACGCCGTTGTCCATCTCCAACGTGGCGTTGTCGCTGGCGCGTTGCACCGGAGGGTGCGCGTGAGCGCGGTTGGCTTCGGCGCTGGTGGGCTCCGAGCCGTCCGACAGCGGGTCGTTGTTCAGCAGGTCGTCCATCGACAGTCCGAGGAAATTGCTGATCGCGTAGAGGGTGGAGACCGACGGCTGGGTCTTTCCCGTCTCGACCTGGGAGATGAGCGAGGGTGAGACACCGATCTCCCCGGCCAGACTGCGAAGTGAGATGCCGCGCTTGACCCGAGCGTGGCGCAAAAGAGCACCCACCTCTGACGTCATGTTCTCCCCTTCACGATCGAGACGACGAGTCGGCCCCGCGTCGTGGGATGCGGGAACGACACCACAACTGTGCAGCGGGGCACCTCGCCCGCCACCCGTGCGCCAAAGTGTAACAAGGATTGGGCCGATTGTTCACTCGCAGTGAACTGTACGTCGGATCGGGCCGCTAGTCGTGGTGGTGGATCTTGTCCGCCAGGTGCTCCCACTCGCGGCTGAAGCGGTAGGAGTGTCGCTGCGGCGGCTGGGGCGCCTGGACCTCGATCCACCGTACGAGTTCGTCGCCGCGGTTCTCGAAGCCGTGGTCGGCGCCGACGCCCGCCCAGAGGACGTCGCCGGGGTGCATCACCATTTCGTGACCTTCGACGAGGGCGTGCGTCTCTCCCGCGACGAACACATAGGCCTCCTCGAAGGGGTGGTCGTGGGGGTGCGCGATGGCCGTGGGTTGGTAGTCGACCATGAACATGGTGTGGAGGTAGGCGCCCACCTGCTGGTCGATCAGCATCTTCACGCCGATGCCGCTGTAGGCCAGGAGGGCGGTGGCCATGGAGGGTGAGACGGTGGGAGCGTTGACGTCGCTGCCACCGGCGAGGCGCTTGAGGTCCATGGCGTCGGAGTCGAAGCGGACGGCGTTGCGGTTGCGCGGGTCGCGCATGTCGGGCACGACCGGGCTGGTCTCGACGAGGTCCTGGCCGGTGAAGAAGGTGTCCACGCGTCGTCCGTCGGTGAGGTGTCCGGGAGCGGCCATCTGGAGGAACTGGACGGGACCGTTGACGGCTCTCATGGCGTAGGGCTCGCCCAGGGGGAGCACGATGCAGTGGTGCGCCGCGAGGTGCGTCGTCTTGCCCAGGGTGGTGACGGCGAGCGTTCCCGAATAGACGTACAGGCTGATCTCGTGGGAGTGCAACACCGGGTCCACCGATCCACCGGCGTCCAGGAACACCATGGACAGGGTCATGTGCGGTGAGCCGGCCGCCTGGTCGATCAGGACCTGCTGTCGGTAGCCCTGGGAGTGCCCGCGGTAGGCCTCGGGAACTGCCGCGTGCGTCGAATCGATGCGGGTGGTGTGAAACATCGGACTCTTCCTTTCGCTCTAGCTGGTGGCTACTTGAGGAGCCATCCGCCGTCCATCGCCAGGTTGACGCCGTTGACGCCGGTGTTGTCGAGGAGGAACTCGACGCTGTCCACGATCTCCGCCATGGTCACCAGTCGCCCCAGGGGCGTCCGGTTGACGATGTGGCTGTTGTCCTTCGAATCCCAGTAGGGACTGTCGCCGATGATGCCGGGGTGGACGGCGTTGACGCGCACGGGCGCCAACTCCGTGGCCAGGGAGTGGACGATCCCGACGACGCCCCCGTTGACCGTGGAGACCGTCGTGGAGCCGGGGTAGGGGCGCTCGAGGGCCAGTCCGCCGAAGAGGACGATGGACGCCCGGTCACTCAGGCGCGACCGCAGGGTGTGCACGACCTCGGTGTAGCCGACGAGCTTGAGCGTGACGAGACGCACCGCCGCCCGTACGTCGTAGTGGTCCAAGGTGTTCATGTCGCGTTCGATCGCGGCGATGACGAGGTCGTCGATGGTGCCCACCGAGGACAGGGCCTCGGCGATGGTCTCGGGCTCGGACAAGTCCAGCGCCAAGCCCGTCACTCCCATGCCGATCTCCTCGACCGCCGCCGCCGCGCTCGCGGGCGTGCGCCCGGTGAGGATGACCTGCGAGCCTTGGGCGGCGAGGTCCCGGACGATCTCCTTGCCGATTCCTTGCGTGCCGCCTACGACCAGCGCGGTACGGCCTTCACGAGCGAGTGACATGGTCCCCCCTGTAGTTGTTCAGTGTCATAGAACATACATGAAATCACTTGCGGTGTCAGCCACGGCGGGCGTTGCCGTGAGGTGCGGCTCACGCGGGCCCGGCAGAAGTCCCCGTGGGTCGCATCCCGGGCCACGGGGATCGGCGCACTCCGCCACGTCGTGAAGCGTGCCTGGGCGGGCCACTCGGTGACACCTCGCTCGATTCGAGGTGGATACGCCCTCGTCAGGGGCTCCATGCGAGAGAGTGGTGCCATCCCCTCGACCAGCGTCGTCACGGACCCGAATCCCGGTCCCGGGTCGCGTCAGGTGGCCGCACCAGCGTTGTGGCTCGTCCCCCACCTCGGCGGAGCTGAGGGTCGGCTCCGCCGTTCGCGCGGGCGACGCTCCAGCGACGTCGACGTCGGTCGGGCTGAACAGTCGTCGCGGCTGGCGTGGGACCGGACCTTCTCGGGGAAGCGACCGCGGGGATTCAGCCGTCGGCGGAGAACTCCAGAACCCTCGAAACCTGGGGTTCACGGGACCCGTCAGGCTCATGGAGCGACGGGCCCCCTCGCCTGAAAAATCCTCACTCATGTTCGCTATATGTGTACACTGTTCACTTGTTGGGGGGAGTCAGCGCTGGATGGTCCAGGGGTGGAGGGTCGGAGTCGACGTGAGGTGGGGCCGAAGGTGTGCCCATCGACTTGGACCGCTGCCTCGCGGGGCTGGCACTCGTGATGGGCACCGGGACGTTGACCTCGCGACTCGGTGGGTACGAGTTCGGCCGTCGGTCCGGACGTGTCAGAGAGGATTGTCATGGCGGTCAAGACACTTGGATTCAACGGCGTCGACTGGGAGCAGCGGGTCGACTTCGACCGACTGCGTACCGAGAGACTCGCCCGCCTGAACGCGCAACTCGACTCCAGCCACCTCGGGTCGCTGCTCACCTTCGACTTCAACAACATCCGCTACATGACGTCGACGCACATCGGGACGTGGGCCATCGACAAACTGATCCGCTTCGCGCTCCTGCCGCGTGGGGGACAGCCGGTGGTGTGGGACTTCGGCTCGGCCGCCAAGCACCACGTCCTGTACAACCCCTGGCTAGACCACGGTTCGGGGGCGCACGACGACATCGAGCCCGAGCACGGCTCGCGACCCGGCATCTCGACCTTGCGCGGCGCCTTCCACCCCGACGCCGGCATCGCCGAGGGCGTCGCCAAGGCGATCAAGCGAGAGCTCGACAAGTACGGTCTGGCCAACGAGCCGCTCGGCGTCGACGTCGTCGAGATGCCGGTGTTGATGGCCCTCAAGGCCGAGGGGATCGACGTGGTCGACGGCCAACAGGTCTTCCTCGAGGCGCGTCGCATCAAGACCGTCGACGAGATCTCGTTGCTGGCGAGCGCGGCGTCGATGGTCGACGCGGCCTACGACGAGTTGTACAGCTTCTTGCGCCCCGGGGTGCGCGAGAACGAGTGCGTCGGACTGGTCAACAAGGTCCTGTACGACCTGGGCAGCGAGCACGTCGAGGGGGTCAACGCCATTTCGGGCGAGCGCTGCTCGCCGCACCCCCACGTGTTCACCGACCGCATCCTGCGTCCGGGGGATCCGGCGTTCTTCGACATCCTGCACTCCTTCAACGGCTACCGGACCTGCTACTACCGGACCTTCGCGGTCGGCTCCGCGTCGGTGGCCCAACGAGACGCCTACACGAAGTGTCGTGAGATCATGGACAACGCCATCGACCTCGTGCGCCCCGGGGCCACCACTGCCGACATCGTGTCCGTGTGGCCCAAGGCCCAGGAGTTCGGCTTCCCCGACGAGATGGCGGCCTTCGCGCTGCAGTACGGACACGGCGTGGGACTGTCGATCTGGGAGAAGCCGATCTTCTCGCGACTGGTCTCCTTCGATCACCCTGAGGTCCTCGAGGAGGGCATGGTCTTCGCCCTCGAGACCTATTGGCCGGCGGCCGATGGATGGGGTGCCGCGCGTATCGAGGAGGAGATGGTCGTCACCGCCACCGGCTGCGAGGTCATCACCAAGTTCCCCGCCGAGGAGCTTCTGGTCGCGGGCCAGCGCTACTGGACGGTGGACGGAAACCTCAACACCACGCGAGACGCGCAGTCGCACGTGAACACTCGCGCGTCGCGCCAGAAGTAGCCGAGTCCGAGATCAAGCGGCCCCGCCGTCTCGCGACGACGGGGCCGCGCCTCCCCGGGACCTCAGGCGCCGGTGGTGCCGGCGACCAGCAACTGGGTGTGGGTGCTGGCGGTCTTGGTGCACACCGAGATGCGCAACGCGAGGTAGTGGTTCGACACGAAGCCGCCCAGGGTCACCACGACGCCGCCAGCGTTGCGCGCCACGCAGGCGCTGGAGGTGTAGTTGCCGGTCTCGGTCACACCGAACCCGGCGCTCACCGACCTCCCCGGGGCGACCTCGTGGCGAACGGGCATTTCACCCGTGGAGTTGTTGTGCGCCGCGGGACCCATGTGGAGCGTACTGTGGGACGCGCCGCCCGCGACGGGTTGAACAGCGGGGACGCCCCAGATGCTGCAGGCCGAGGGACCGGTGTTGGTGAACACGATCGGGTACCAGATGGTGCCGGCGGCACCCTGGGCAGTGCCCACCGACACCTTGAGGTGGCTGGCGACACACGAGGGGGCGCTCGCGGCCGACGCCGAGGCCGCGACGGCTCCCGAGGCGGCCACGACTCCGGTGGCGAGCAGGGAAGCGCTGGCGAACATACGCAGTGATCTCATGGGTGTTGACGGCCTTTCGTTGAGGTCTTTCCCGTGTTGTGTCGGTCGCAGGCCGGTTCTTACAGAGGGTCAGAAGGTGGACGCGTCGATCACGAAGCGGTACTTCACGTCGCTGGCCACCGTACGGTCCCAGGCCCGGTTGATCCCCTGCGCGTCGGTCAGCTCCACGCGCGCGGTGATGTCGTGGGTGGCGCAGAAGTCCATCATCTCCTGGAGTTCGGCCACGCCGCCGATCTGCGAACCACTGACCGACCGCCGCGCACTCGTCAGATGTTCCTGCTGGAGCGCCACGGGCACGCCCGACAGACCGACGATCACCAGGGTCCCGTCCACGTCGAGCATCCTGACGTAGGGGTTGAGGTCGATGTCGGCGGAGGTCGAGTTGATGACGAGGTCGAAGCGGTCGCGATAGCCGCGCAACACCGTCGGGTCCGAGGTGTCCACGAAGTGGTCGGCGCCCAGGGCGACGGCGTCGTCGGCCTTGTTGGGCGAGTGGGAGAAGACGGTGGTCTCGGCTCCCAGAGCGTGGGAGAACTGGACCCCCATGTGCCCGAGGCCACCCAGACCGATGACGGCGACGCGCGAGCCGGCCCCCACCTTCCAGTGGCGCAGGGGCGAGTAGAGGGTGATGCCCGCGCACAGCAGTGGGGCGGCGCCGGCGGGGTCCAGGGACTGCGCGACGTGCACGGCGTAGTCCTCGTCGACGACGAAGTCACGCGAGTAGCCACCGAAGGCGAGGGTGGCGCCGTCGCGCTCGTAGCCGTTGTAGGTCGGCGTCATGCCGTCGAGGCAGTACTGCTCCAGGCCGCGGGTGCACCGTTCGCAGTGCCGACACGAGTCGACGAACACGCCCACGCCGATCCGCTCGCCGACGCGGAACTTCGTGGCGTCGGCGCCCACTTCGGTGACTTCGCCGATGATCTCGTGGCCCGGGACCATGGGGAAGAGTGAGCGGCCCCACTCTTCTCGCACCTGATGGATGTCGGAGTGACAGATGCCCGCGTAGAGGATCCGCAGGGCGACGTCGCGAGGTCGTAGGTCACGACGGTCGAACTCGTAGGGGACCAGTTCGGTCTGGGCGGCGTGGGCCACGTAGCCGCGAGTGCGCATGGGGGACTCCTTCAGAGGTGATGAGGACTGCCCTCTCACGTTAGCCATCGACGTCGCGGTGGCGGTGGCGCGATTAAATGTGAGGAGAGGAGGTGTTCCATGGCCGTCGATTTCGAGCAGTACTTCACCCGTTCCGGCAAGCGCGGGGTCCTGGGAGGCGGCGAGAGCGTCGTCGAGGTCTCGACGCCCCGGGGCGACTTCCACGTCTGGACCAAGCGCACGGGGAACAATCCCGACGTGGCGCTGCTCCTGCTGCACGGGGGCCCGGGAGCCACGCACGAGTACTTCATCGCGGCCGACTCCTACCTGCCGGCCGCGGGCGTCGAGTACTACTACTACGACCAGCTGGGCTCGGGGAACTCCGACGCCCCCGACGACCCCTCACTGTGGAGCATCGAGCGCTTCGTCGACGAGGTCGAGCAGGTTCGCATCGCTCTGGGCCTGGGACCCGAGAACCTCTTCGTGCTCGGTCACTCCTGGGGCGGGGTCCTGGCGATCGAATACGCCCTGCGTCACCAGGACCAGCTCAAGGGACTGATCATCTCGAACATGATGTCCGATGGCGCGGCGTACAACCGCTACGCCGAAGAGGTGTTGATGCCCCAGATGGACCAGGGGGCCCTCGCCGAGATCAAGGCCATGGAGGCCCGGGGGGACACCGACGACCCCCGCTACGAGGCGCTCCTCTTGGAGCACCACTACGTCCATCACGTGCTGCGTCTGCCCTACGAGCAGTGGCCCGCTCCCGTGCAACGCGCCTTGGCCAAGATCAACAAGGACATCTACGTGCCGATGCAGGGGCCCAGCGAACTCGGACTCAGTGGGGTGCTGCTGGAGTGGGACCGGACGCCCGACCTCCACGAGATCCAGGTACCCACGCTCGTGATCGGCGCCCAGTACGACACCATGGACCCGCAATTCATGCGCCACATGGCCTCCTTGCTGCCGTCGGGGGAGTACCTTCACTGTCCCGAAGGTTCGCACATGGCGATGTACGACGACCAGGAGACCTATTTCGAGGGCCTGATCTCCTTCCTGCGGCGCCACGCCTGACGGACCACGCAGAGGCGTAACCCTTTCGAAATATACGTTTCAGTAGGATAGGTGGTCGTGCAGCCCATCGCCTCGTCGCCGACTGCCCTGCTGCTCGCGCCATCGCGACGCGGGACCGTGGTGCGCGCCCTGCGGCAGAGCGCGCCGGCCGTGGCGGTCTTCGCCGCCTCCCGTCTGGTCGTGCTCGCGGTCTTCGCCGCGGTGGCCGCGGTGAAGAGGCAGCCACTGGGCCACTATCTCACGCGGTGGGACTCGCGGTGGTACCTCTCGATCGCTCGCAACGGCTACGCCACGGCCATTCCCCACGGCCACGGCACGGCGGCCCAGGTCAACCTGGGCTTCTTCCCGCTACTGGCGGTGCTGATCCGCTTGACGCACGTCGTGACCTCGCTGAGCTTCCCGGCGTCGGGTGAACTCGTCAGCACCCTCGCCGGCGCGGCGGCGTCGGTCGCCATCTGGTGGATGGTGCGTGACCGCTATGGCGAGACGGTGGCCACGAGGGCGGTCGCCCTGGTGTTCTTCTCACCCGCCGCGGTGGTCTTCTCGCTGGTGTACAGCGAGGGCCTCATCATCACCCTCGCGGCGTCGACGCTGTGGGCCCTGCACCGTGGTCGTTGGGTGATGGCGGGACTCTTCGCCGCGCTCGCGACGGCCTGTGACCCGGTGGCCTGCGCCATCGTGGTGCCCTGCGCCGTGGCGGCCTACGGCGCGTGGCGCAACGATCGCGACGCGCGAGCCTGGTGGGCCCCCGTCTTGGCCCCGGCGGGCATCTCGGTCTTCTTCCTGGTCCTGTGGATCCACACCGGATCACCCTTCAGTTGGTATCTGGCCCAACGCGCGGGATGGCAGGGCGGACCGATGGGCACCGGCGTCTTCTACGCCCTCTACCGCGTCGTCGTCAGCGGGCTGGGTGACCTGAACTCTCTGGTGAAGACCGCCACCCTCGTGGCCACGGCCGGCGCGGTGGTGGTCTGGCGCCGCGTGCGTCCACCGACCACGTGGAGTGCGTACGTCGCGGCGGTGCTGCTCTTCGGTCTCCTCTCGCCGATCGTGGGGATCTCGCCTCGACTGCTGCTGAGAGGGTTCCCGCTCTTCGCGATCGTCGCGGCCGGCGTGTCGCGTCGCCTCTTCACCGCGATTCTCGTGGTGGGCGCGTTCGCCATGTGCCTGCTCGCCGTGGCGTCGACCACGCTCGCCTGGACCCCTTAGTGGGCGCGGTCGCGGGACTGCACTGCGACGACGCGAGGACGTCGTCGCCGACGCCGGCGCGACCGCTCAACCGGGCGCAGGCGCTCTACCTCGGCGTCTCGCTGGTCGTGGCCCTGGCGGGTTCGGTGGGTTGGACCTACCATCGCCGCCAGGTCGACATCCAGGTCTACTTGATGGGCGCGCGCCACCTGAGGAGTGCCCACCTGTATGCGCTGTACCTGAGCGGGGTCCACCTGCCCTTCACCTACCCACCCTTCTCCACCGTCTTCTTCTGGCCCATGACCCTGGTGCCCACGGGTGCGGCCGAGGTCATCTGGTCGATGGTCAATCTGGCGTCGTTGACGCTGATCATCGCCGTCACGCTCCTGTGCGTGGCGCCGCAAGCGCGCGGCGACCAGCTCGGCGTGCCGTGGGCCACCGTGGCGATGTTGCTGGGTCCGGCGGTCCTCCTCGAGCCCGTGATGCTCGACCTCAGCTTCGGCCAGGTCAACCTGGTGCTCGTCGCGATGATCCTCACGGACCTGACCACACGGGTGCGGATCGGCGGGCGGACCCTGCCGCGCGGCGTCGGCGTCGGTGTGGCCGCCGCCGTCAAGCTGGTGCCGGTGATCTTCATCCCCTACCTCATCGTGACGCGTCAGACCCGTGCGGCGCTGACCGCCACGCTCAGCGCCGCCGCGTGCACCCTGGCGGCCTTCGCCGTCAACCCCTCCGCGTCGTGGTCCTACTGGACCCGCTACGTCAACGACCAGTCGCGCATCGGCACGGTCACCTACATCTCCAACCAGAGCCTCGAGGGGGCCCTCGATCGCGTGGCCCACCACCCACTGTCGGCGCACGTGATCGACGCGGTCGGTCTCGTCGTCGTCGTCGCGGGGCTGGGAGTCGCCTGGTGGGCCTGGCGGCGCTCGTCCACGTTCCTGGCGGTGCTGGTGACCGCGGACCTCGGTCTCCTCGCCTCGCCCATCACCTGGGCTCATCACATGGTCTGGATCGTGCCGGTGGTGGCGTGGCTCTGGTGGGGCAGGGACCGACCCGCCGGTGGACGGTGGTGGGCACTGGGCGCGGCGACGCTCTTCTACGTGGCTCCCATGTGGCGCATCGCCCACGGCCCCGCCTTCGACACCTCCGAGCACGGCGTGGCCCTGGTGGCGGGTAGCAGCTTCACCCTGGCCGCCGCCCTTTTCCTGGCGCTGGTCGCCGCCATGCTCTGGCGCCGGGGACGCGTGGTCGCAGCGCCGTCGTGATCTCGGTGCGACGACCGAATCGTCGAGGGGAGTCCGGGCGCAAAACCACTGAAAATTCGGCCTATTTAATACCTGACTAATCCACTAAGATTTAGCGACAACACGTCGGAGGACGCGGTGGAAGGGGTCAGTGAGTGTCAGAGGAATCGGCGACATTGGTCGCAGAAGAGGGAATCAAGCGCACCAGCAATCTCCTGCGCGGCGACCTGGCCCGCGACCTCGATTCGGCGGAGCCGAACCTGTCGGGACACTCCGAACACCTCTTGAAGTTCCACGGCATCTACGCCCAGGACAACCGCGACGTGCGACGTGAGAGGACCCTGGCGGGCGAGACCCTGGAGTACATCTTCATGATCCGCGTCGCCATTCCCGGCGGACGACTCGATTCGACCCAGTGGCGCGCTCTCGACGACATCGCCGAGGACTTGGCCGACGGTTCCATCCGCCTGACCACGCGCCAGGCCGTCCAGTTCCACGGCGTCGTCAAGTACGACCTGCAGACCCTCACCTCACGCCTGCACGCCCACGCGATGACCTCCTTCGCCGCCTGCGGCGACGTGGTGCGAAATACGGTGATGTGCTCGGGTCTCGTGTCGGACGACGCCCACACCCACGTCACCGACCTCGCCGACCACCTCGCGCGCACCTTCAAGCCCGCGACCCAGGCGCACTGGGAGATCTTCGTCAACGGCGAACGGGCGGCCACGATCGAACCCGACGTCGAACACGAGTTCTACGGCGACACCTACCTCCCGCGCAAGTTCAAGATCGCCATAGCGCACCCTGACGAGAACTGCGTCGACGTCCTCGCCCAGGACCTCGGACTCGTTCCCGGCACCCATCCGGAGTTGGGTCTGGGCTACAACGTGACCATCGGCGGCGGTCTGGGTCGCTCCTACGCCCAACCCGACACCTTCGCCCGCCTGGCGACGCCGCTGACCTTCGTCACCCCTGAGGAACTCGACGACCTGATTCGCGCGGTGATCACCACCTACCGCGACCTGGGGGACCGGAGCAATCGGCGCCGAGCCCGCCTCAAGTACGTGGCGGCCGACATGGGTGTCGAGGCCTTCTACGCCGAGATCGAGCGCCGCTACGGTCGCCCCTTGCGCGCGCCGCTGCCGGTCGTGCTGCACGAAGCCGACGACCACCTGGGCTGGCGCGAGTTGAGCGACGGCACCCACGAGATAGGGATCCGGGTCGGGGCGGGACGCGTGCGCGACGACGAGAAGGGACGCGGGCTGCGCAGCGCGCTACGCGAGCTCGCCACGACGCTCGAGCTGCGCTTCTTGATCACCCCCCAACAGGACCTGGTGGTCTCGGCGATCCGCGGCGACGATCGCTCGTTGGTGAGCGACGTCCTGGCCAAGCACGGCGTGCGCGGGGTCGAGGAGCTGGGGCTCGTCGAGCGCAGCGCCCTGGCCTGCCCCGCCCTGCCGACCTGCGGACAGGCGCTGGCCGAGGCGGAGCGACGCTTGCCGTCGCTGGTGGAGGGCCTGCAGGGGAGCCTCGAAGCCTCCGGAGTGGGACGGCGACGGCTCCAGCTGCGCATGACCGGCTGCCCCAACGGCTGCGCACGTCCCGCGGTGGCCGAGGTCGGCGTGGTCGGACGCACCAAGACCGCCTACGACCTCTACCTGGGCGGCGGACCCCGCGGCGACCGGCTGGCCACCCTGCACCAGGAGAAGCTCAAGCTCGACGAGATCCCGGGCGTGCTCGAACCCCTGCTGGTGCGCTGGCGCGAGGAGGGGCTCGACGGCGAGGCCTTCGGTGACTACTACGCCCGGGTACTGGCCCCGTGAGCGTCTACTTGGTCGGTGCCGGTCCGGGGGACGCCGATCTCTTGACCCTGCGAGCCGCCGCGGTGCTGGCGCGCGCTGACGTCGTCGTCCACGACCGCCTGGTGGGCGAGGACGTCCTGGCCCTGGTGCCCACGGGCGCCCGTCGCCTCGACGTCGGGAAGCTCCCCGGCGGGGGTGGGGACTCCCAACACGCGATCAACGACCTGCTCATCGAACTGGCTCTCGAGCACGAGACCGTCGTCCGCCTCAAGGGGGGCGACCCCTTCGTCTTCGGTCGCGGGGGCGAGGAGGCCGCGGCCCTGGAGGCCGCGGGCGTCGAGGTGCACGTCGTGCCGGGGATCTCCTCGGCGTTCGCCGCACCATTGCTGGCGGGCATTCCGGTGACCCACCGGGGCGCCTCGCGCGGGGTCTGCGTGATCACGGCCGTCGCCGAGAGCGGCGTGGAGGTGGATTTCGAGCCCCTGGCCGCACCCGAGATCACGCTCGTGGTCTTGATGGGCGTGGCCCGGCGCGCGAGCATCGCGGCTCAGTTGCGACGCGGTGGGTTGGCCGCCGACACAGCCGTGGCGGTGGTCGAGCGTGCGGCGAGTCGCGACCAGCGGGTGACCCGGGCGCGCCTCGACGCACTGGCCGCCCTCGACGTGGCGTCACCGGCCGTCATCGTCGTGGGCCCGGTGGCCGCGTTGGAACTGGGTCTGTCACTCGCCGTGGGCACCTTGGTGGGAGCGGCGTGATGTTCCCGCTCGCGGCGGACCTCACGGATCGCGACGTCCTGGTGATCGGCCTCGGTCGGGTCGGCGTACACAAGGCGGCTCAGTTGATCGAGGCCGGCGCGCGGGTGCACGTGATCACGCGCGAGGTGCTCGGGGAGGTGCCCGAGGGCCTGGCGTCGTTGGAACGGCGCCCCTACCGACGCGGCGACCTCGCCGGTCATCTGCTGGTGGTGTCGGCGGCGGCGCACGAGGCCACGAACGACGAGATCGTGGCCGAGGCGAGGGAACGGGGCATCTGGCTCAATGTCGTCGATGACCCGCCACGCTGCAGCTTCTACTTCACCTCCGTCTACCGCGACGGCGACGTGGTGGTGTCGGTCTCGTCCTCGGGGGCGTCGCCCTCGCTCGCCCAGTGGATCCGCCGGCGCATCGAACAGCTCCTGCCCCCGGGCTTGGGCGCGGTGGCCACCGCGTTGCGCGAGGAGCGCCGGGCCCTGCACGCCGCGGGCGAGAGCACCGAGCGCGACTGGAGCCGACGGGTCGACGACCTGGTCGCCGAGCTCTAGTTGTAGTCCACCCGCAGGGCGGGCAACGGATCGTCGAGTTCCACCTCGTCGCTCTTGGCCCCGCGCACCCACGACGCGCCGGCGGCCAGCAGACTGGCCACGATGGCGAAATCGAGCGCCGCGTGGAGCCCCGCGCGAAAGGACGCCCCGATCAGGGAGGGGAAGTAGCTGCGACCCAGCAGGGTGGCCTGTTGCGCGGCGCTGAGCTGGGCCAGTCCCGAGGGGCCGAGCAGGTGCTGGATGGGATTGACGCCGAGGAAGGCGGCGAAGAGCGTGGAGATCGGGGGCAGGTGCGACGCGTGTGTCGCTACCGCCGCGGGGACGCCGTTGGCGATGAGGCCCTGGTAGAGGTTCGTCGACAAGGTGCTCGACAAGCCGAGTATCAAGAGCGTGAAGAAGAGTCCGATGGAGAAGACCTGGGCGGAGTTCTGGAAGGTCGTGTTCATCCCCGAACCCGCTCCGCGGTGCCGGGGTGGTAGGGAGTTCATGACGCCGGCGCGGTTGGGCGAGCCGAAGGCCGCCATGGAGGCGCCGGTGAAGAACAACACGACGCCGAAGATCCAGTAGTGGAAGTTCACCGGCAGCGCCTCCAGGGCCGCGAAGCAGACGGCCACGGCGAGCATCCCGCCCGAGGCGAAGGGGCGCGCTCCGAAGCGGTCCGAGAGGTAGCCGCTCAAGGGACCCGAGATCAGCATGCCCGTCGTGAGGGGGACCATGGCGACGCCCGCCCACAGGGGGGTCCGGTCGAAGCTGTAACCGTGCAGGGGCAACCAGATGCCCTGCAGCCAGATGACCAGCATGAACATCAGCCCACCGCGGGCCAAGGCGGCGAGGAAACTCGCGCTGACGCCGGCCGTGAAGGGGCGGATGCGAAAGAGGGGCAGGCGGAACATCGGCGAGGCGACCCGTCGCTCGATGATCGCGAAGAGGAACATGATGTCCACACCCACGACCACGCAACCCAGCACGAAGGGACTGGTCCAGCCCATGTCGTGTCCGTGGTAGGGCTCGATGCCGTAGGTGAGACCGACCATGATGAGGACCATGCCCACGGCGAAGGTGGTGTTGCCCAGCCAGTCGATTCGTGAGAGGTGGCGTTCACCGAGCTCACGGAGGGACCGGTAGCCCCAGACGGTGCCCAGGAGGCCGACGGGCACGCTGACGAGGAAGATCAGGTGCCAGTCGAAGGGGGCGAGCAGTCCACCCACGATCAGGCCGATGAAGGTCCCCGAGAACGCCGCCGCCTGGTTGACGCCCATGGCCAGGCCCCGCTGGTGGCGAGGGAAGGCGTCGGTCAAGATGGCCGAGGAGTTGGCCATCAACATCGCGGCGCCCAGGGCCTGGAACAGGCGCATCACGATCAGCCACAGTCCCGCGGCGTGGCCGTGCATCCAGGTCACCGACAGGGCGGCGGAGAAGACGGTGAACACCGCGAAGCCCGCGTTGTAGATCCGCACCCGGCCGTAGATGTCACCCAGGCGTCCCAGGCTGACCACTAGGACGCTGGTGACGATGAGGAAGCCCAGGATCATCCAGAGCAGGTAGAAGGAGTTGCCCGGCTCCAGGGGGTCCAGGCCGATCCCGTGGAAGATCGCCGGCATCGCGATGAGCACGATCGACGAGTCGATGGTGGCCATGAGCATTCCCATGGTGACCACCGACAGTGCCACCCACTTATAGCGTGGGGACGGCGCTGTGGTGGGGGTGTTCAGCTGGCGCACACGTCTCCGAGCGACTCTGGCGGGTGGGTCCAGACTAACGGGCCGGTCCCCGATCAGTCGCGGGTGACGCCGAGCGAGTCGGGCGCGTCCGCGCCGAGGTGGCCCGCGAGGACCCGATCCATGTCCGGCATCACGGGGGCCTCGGGTACGTGCACGTATCGCCCGCGCACGACGAGTTGGCGCTCGGGCCGCGAGGAGGGTCGCAGCAGGTGCAGCAGGTAGAGCCAGAGCGGTGAGGTGACGAAGAGGCCGACGATGGCCCACTCGTACCAGTGGAAGGAGGCCACCTGCTGGAGCCCGAGTTGTCCGCCGCGCAACACCTTGCCCGTCAAGACGGCGCGATGCCCGGGACTGACGAAGGACGCGCTCTGCCCGCCGGGGATGCGGAACTCGCTCGGCAGCAGGCCGGTGTTCACGACCACGATCTGGCTGTAGCCCGGTCGCAGGGCGGCGGTCTCGACGATGATCCCGCGCACGAGGGGTCGCAGGAGCCACACCGGCGTCGCCACCATGAGTGAGACGAAGAGACGGTCCCATTCGCGCCGGTGCTCGGTGGGGAAGAGCCGCCGCGCCATCAAGATCACCGTGAGCGCCAGGGCCAAGAAGGGCAGGGCGAGGTTGAACCAGCCCGCCGCGGGGATCGCCGCGACTTCGCGGCCGCGCACCATCGACGCGGTGATCCTCCAGGGGTCGACGATGTTGGCGGCGTCGCCCTTGGTCTCGATGGTCCCGTCGGGGAAGACGTAGACGATGCGGTGGGTGTAGACGTGCGGGTCGTTGGGGGGCGTGAAGGTGATGACCTCGCCGGCGTGGAAGTGCGTGCCCGGCGCCAGGTCCAAGACGAGGGAGCCGACGCACATGGTGGGGCACATCGAGGGGCTGGTGATCATGTACTCCGCGCCACCGCTGAGGCGCCAGCCGGCGGAGAAGAGGATCGAGGCGCCCACCACCGCGATGGCGAGGCGAAGGCTCCAGATCATCGGCTTCGCCGCCGGCGAGGCGGACTCGACCTTCGCCTGATCGAGGGGGCGCGCGGGTCGGCGCCGGCGGGCGTGGCGGGCCCGGCTCACAAGACGGCCTGACTCACGGCGTAGGAGACCTGGCTGGAGAAGCTGGAGTTCTGGGTCATGAAGGTCAGGGGCATCAGGAGATGCAGGCCCGCCACTCCGGTCGCCTCCGTGCCGGTCAGCTTCAAGGTGATCGAGAGTGCGACCGAGGTGCCCGACACCGGTTGGGGCATGACCTTGGGCAGCAGCGTGTTGGCTTCGACCGAGGTGCTCGGCGCGGCGCAGGCCGTGGAGGCGAGGTAGGGCTCGACGCAGGAGGTCGTCGATCCCTTCACCGCCCCGACCGTGACCTCGACGGTTCCGCAGGCCGGCGACGTCGCCCGGTCGTAGAGGGGCCAGTAGGCGGTGGGACTGAGGCTCAGCACCGCGTACTCCTCGGTGGCGGTGTTCTGCTCGGCGTAGAGGCTCGTCACCTGGGCCGCGGACAAGGTGGTCGAGTAGACCGCGGCGTGGGCCAGGGAGCCCGTGAGGTAGTTGTTCGAGGGCGGATCGCTCCATCCGGTGCTGTAGCCGTATCCCAGGTGCCAGTACCCGGTGTAGCTCTGGACGCTCAGCGCCGAGCTGGCCGAAGCCACGAGGGTCCCGTCCACGTAGAGCGACACGCCGGAGGCGCTGACCGTGGCGACGGCGAGGTGCCAGGCGCCGTCGTTGTAGCTACTCGTCGACGTCGCCTCCACCCGCGTCGGGGTCGTACCGTAGGCCACGCCGTAGACGAGGTGACCGGTGGCGTCGATCCACAGCATGTGGTCCGAGTCGGTCGCGGTGCCGCCGTCGGTGGCGAGGTTGTTGCGACTCATCAAGACGCCCGAGGTCGTCGTGTCGAACCAGACCGATTGCGACGTGGTCTGGACGCTGGCGGCCGAGGACGCACCGTTGACGGCCGAGCCGGCGGCGCCGTTGAGCGTGACGGCGGTGCCCCCCAGCGGGCCGAGCGCGCCGGTGGTGACCGTGCCGGTACCCGGGGCGCCGGTGTTCGAGTGACCCGAGGCGTCGTAGAACTTCACGGCGGTGGCGGCCAGCGAAGGAAGGGCTCCGGTGTAGGAGGCCGCGCCGGTGTCGGTCATCGGCCAGTAGGTGGTGGGGCTGAGGGCCGAGATCGCGGTGTTGTAGGCGCCCTGGGAGGTCGTGGTGTACAGGGTGTTCACCTGCGTGGCGTTGAGTTGTGAGGGGATGACCGCGAAGCCGGCCAGCGATCCCTTGAAGTAGGCGTTGGTGGGCTTGTCGCTCCAGGCGGGAGTGGCCGCGAGTTCCGATCCCCAGCCCAGTGACCAGTACCCGGTGTAGTTGCTGGCCGTCGTGGCCGAGGCGGTGACCACGGGGGAGTTGTCGACGAAGAGCTGGTCGAGGTTGCCCGAGCCGATGGTGGCCACCACGAAGTGCCACGCGCCGTTGTTGACCGTCACGATGCTGGTCACCTCGGTGAGCGTGCCGGCGTTGTTCGTGGCCCACACGAGTTTGCCGGCCGAGTCGATCCAGAGCTCACGGTCGTTCGAGGTCGAGGTGGTGTTCGTCTGGACGCTCGAGAAGCCGATCAGCGTCCCCTGGGCGGTGGAGGTCTTGACCCAGCCCGCGATGGAGAAGGTCTGGGGGTTGGCGAAGGACTTGACGCTCTCACCCCACCCGGTCGACCCGTCGAAGGTCGCCGCGGTGGACGAGAGCGTGCTCATCGCGGTGTTCAAGGTCACGCCGTAGACCGGTAGGACCGGGTCCGTTCCCGCGCTCGAGGCGTCAGTGAGCTGCTGCACCCCGCAGCCGTTGGAGCCCATGAGTCCGGAGGTCGCCGAGAGCGTGCCGGTGCTGGCGAGGGTGGTGCTCGCGCTGGTGGCGGTGGTGCTCAACGTGGCGGTCGGCAGCGGGTTCCCGGTGCAGCTGGCGGCGTCGGCCGAGATGGTGGCTCCGCTGGACACGCACACCGCCGCGTCGGGTGTGGTGCCCTGGACCAGCAGGTTGCCGCTGGAGAAGACGTTGGCGTTGTTGATCAGAACGGCGGCGAAGACGCTGGCGGCGGCGACGGTGGGCACGAGGAGGTACCACAGGGAGCCCAGTCCCACGGCGGCGAAGGAGCGAAGGGGGTGGCGCGCGATTGACCGAAGGGTGAAGGTCTTAGCTCTTGGGGTAGGTCGCACGGAGGTTGATCAGGTATCGATTGTCAGGGGTCGGTGAACGGGGGACGACAACGTGGTACTGGCGCAACGGAACTCCTCGGCCCCAGGGACCGAGGAGTTCCGTTGCGTCACGGGTTATACGTTACGACTGGTTCCAGGTCATGGTCATCGACGCCGCGAGACCCTGGTCGGCGTTCGTCGCCGAGGAGTCGAGCATCGCGGTGAAGGTGTAGGCCTGGCTGGCTCCCGGGGCGAGCAGCGTCAGTCCCGGCGAGCTGGCGTTGGTGATCGAACCGAGCGTCGCCGCACCGGCCAGGGTCCCGGTGTTCACCGGGGTGGCCGGGCACGAGGCGGCGGCGTTGGCCGGGTAGAGGCACTTGCCCGTGACGCCCACGCTGAAGTCGACCTTGCCGCAGAAGCCCGCGGTGTCCGAGCCCACGTAGCCGTTGGCGTCCGTCGCCGCCGCCGCGTTGCAGGCGCTGAAGACGAGGCTCTCGAGCGACGCGGTCACGTTGCCGTTGTTCTTCATCGTGATGGTCGTGGTCAGCGGCGTACCGGCCGGGACCTGGTCCAAGGTGCCCACCAGCTTGTTGATGGCGCAGGTGGCCGAGTTGGTGCCCACCGTGCCTCCGGAACCCACACCGGTCGAGAAGCAGTTGGTCGCACCCTGGCTCTCCTCGAGCTGCATGGTGCCAGCCGAGAAGGTGTTGGAGTTGTTGAC
>CAIORQ010000082.1 GCA_903860745.1 uncultured Actinomycetes bacterium
AGAGGTGCCCTTCGTTCGCGGTGACTGGTTGAGTGATAACTCCAGTTTTCCTTGTGCGAAGGGCACTTTCGTGTATTGCGGTCAGTTGATCACGCGAACTCGTGAAGTATCGGGGCTAGAGATTCTCCGCCAGACTCGCCAGGGCCGCGACCTTGGCCTTGGTCGTCTTGGCGGTCTCCACCGAGGCGCCGTAGTAGTGAAGACCCTTGTCGATGCTGATCCCCTGGCCGGTGATGCCGGATTCGGTGAGCGTGAAGTAGAAGGCTGGCGCGCCCAGCCCGGGGTAGGGACTGAAGACGAACTTCGCCAAGGCGGTGTCCTTCTTGACCAGCTGTTGCATCTGACTGGTGGTCAGCGGCTTGGAGAGGGTCTCGAAGGAGAGGGTGACGGCGCGCAGGATGCTCGCCATAGATGTCTCGACGCCGTAGGTGCACGTCGTGGTCGTGGCCGCCACGCCGAAGTTCGCCGCGGTCGCCTTGGTCGTGAAGGTGTAGGTGCTGGCATTGGGAAGCTTGTAGCCGATGATCTTCGACACGGCTGCTCCGCTCACCTTCGAGCAGATCGACGCGGCGGCGAGTGGTCGCTCGGTGGTGCGAGGTCCCGACGAGGAGGCGGCGAGCGCGGTCGACGGCATCGCGACCGAGGCGCCGGCCAGGACGAGGACGGGTAGGGTTCGCGTGGTCAGCGCTCTCATCGATACTCCTTGGAGTCGAGCGCTTGACTTCAACGCAGTGGCAACTCCTGTCAAAGTAGCAGGTCACACGCGTTGTCCGCTCGACGGTCCGAACATTTCTTTGGGTGTAGGGGGTCTGGACCACCCGGTGGCGTGGTCCGCCCCGGCGCTGCGTGCACTACGAGATTCGCAAGATCGCGGCGTTCGCCATGGTCGTCGGAGCTACCGGGGGCGTCTGACCGGGCACCGCGAGCCGGTCCAACACGATGTCTGCGGTGCCGGCGTGCGCCACTAGGAGCCCGCAGCCTTGTCGTTCCACCAGTTCATCGAGCGCCTGGTTGACGCGATGGGCGAAGCGTCCGAGGTCCTCGGCGCCGCACGAGGCCACCATCTCCGCGCGGTCGAGGTCACGCAGTGGCGTACCACTGACCAGACCCATGTCCCATTCGCTCACGCGGTCGTCGACCTCGATTGCCAGGTCGAGTCCGAGTTCGTCACGCACGATCTCAGCCGTCGCGCGAGCGCGCTGCAGGGGGGACGAGACGATCCAGTCAAGGTCTCGCGGCAGCCCCTCGGCGGCGCGGCGCGCCTGGAGGCGACCTCGGTGGGTCAGGGGCGAGTCGACACGACGGCCGGCGAAGAGGCCCAGGGCGTTGGCCTCACTCTCGCCGTGTCGCAGGAACCACAGAGCCACGCACCGAGCCTAGGTGCGAGCTGGGAGCGGCGCCCGGGCCGTGCGACGGACCTAACGGGACCGCGACGTGTTCAAGTCGACCGCCGCCTGTAGCAGGGCGGTCAAGGCCTTGGCGTCGACCAGGTCTCCCTCGTGGAAGTCGATGGCGCGTCGGGTGTTGCCCTCGAGGCTGGAGTTGAACAGGCCGCTCGGGTCGGGCAAGGAGGCCCCCTTGGCGAAGGTGACCTTCACCACCTTCTTGTAACTCTCACCCGTGCAGATCATGCCACCGCGGTACCACACGGGTACGCCGCGCCACTTCCACTCCTCGACGACGTCGGGGATGGCCGACTTGATGATCTCGCGGACCCGCGCCAGCGTCACGCCACGCCAGTCATCGAGTTCCGCGACGCGGGCGTCGATCAGTTGAGAAGGGGTGGGCGTCTCGTCGGTGGGCGTCATGCCTCGCCTCCCGGTGCTGGGCGAATGTGAAGTGGTGCAACGCCGAGTGTAACGGGACGACGGGTCGCGACCGTGGAGGGGACCGGCCATGCACGCGCATCGCGGGGAGGGGAGGTAACGTGAATTGTTCATCCACCACGACCGCCGGGACGAGTCTCACCCGCCCCCAGGTGTCGCTGACACAAAGGAAGATTCCTCTCATGACCGACTTCGTAGGCACCTGGGACGCGACGCTGACCACTCCGATCGGCATCATGCAGGTCGTGTTCGACATCACCGAGACCGACGGCGTCCTGGGCGGCGTGGCGAGGTCCGACGCCGAAGCGGTGGACATCTTGGACGCGGCGACCGACGGTGCTCGCATGACGTGGACCCAACACGTGACCACGCCGATGCGCCTGACGCTGAAGTTCGACGTGACCGTGGAGGGTGATGAGATGACGGGCTCCTACAAGGCCGGCATCCTGCCCACCTCCTCGGTCAAGGCGACCCGTCGGCCCCAGTAGTCCTCACCGGGACATCGACCCGGCGAGGCCGGCGCGTGGCGGCCCGCCGCCCGGGAACGGGGCTACTGTCGGAACGTGAGCGCCGTGTTGGAACTCCGGGGTTTGACGCGGCGATTCGGGTCGCTGACCGCACTCGACGACCTCTCCTTCAACGTATCGGCGGGCGAGGTCGTGGGCTTCCTCGGCCCCAACGGGGCCGGCAAGACGACGTCCATGCGAGCGGTTCTCGGTCTCACCGACCTGGACGCTGGCGAGGTGCGCTGGGCCGGCCGGCGGGTCGATCACACGAGTCGACGGCGTTTCGGCTACATGCCCGAGGAGCGCGGCCTGTACCCCGGTATGAAGGTCGGAGAGCAACTCGAGTACCTGGGGCGCCTGCACGGTCTCACCCCGCGCGACGCCCGCGCGGCCGTCGTCGACTGGTTGGAGCGCCTGGGTGTCGCCGAGCGTGTCGACGATAAGGTCGAAGCGCTCTCCCACGGCAACCAGCAACGGGTGCAGCTCGCCGCCGCGCTGGTGCACGGCCCCGAGGTCCTGATGCTCGACGAGCCCCTGGCCGGCCTCGATCCGACGGGGATCGACGACATCGGGGCCATCCTGGTCCAAGAGGCGAGGGAGGGTCGGTGCGTCCTCTTCTCGAGCCATCAACTCGATCAGGTCGAGGACCTGTGTGAGTCGGTGGTCATCATCGACCACGGTCGTCTCGTCGCCTCCGGGAGAGTCGATGACCTGGCGACTTCGGGGCCACGTCGCCTGGTGGTGCGGATCGAGGGTGACCTCGACGGCGCGTGGGCGCGCCGCCTGAGCGGAGTGCAGGTCTCCGAGACCCGCCGCGGCGAGGTCCGTCTCATCCTCGACCAGGGGACCGACAGCGACCTGGTCCTCGACGCGGCGCGTCGGGTGGGGCACCTCAGCGAGTTCCGCTTCGCGCGACGGCGGATGTCGGAAGTCTTCCGCGAGGCCTTGTCGTGAAGACGACGATCATCATCGTCGCGGCGGTCGTCGTGGCTCTCGCGCGCCTGGCCCTGCGCCGCCGACGTCGACGCCCACGGGCGGCCGGGTCCGACCCGACCGAGCGCTCCCGACGGGCCCTCATCTCGGGCGGGGTGGGTCTGGTCGCCGCCCGTGAGGTCCGCGAACGGGTGCGGACGCGGATGTTCCGGTTCGGCACCCTGTTCATCCTCCTCGTGGTGGGCGCCGCCATCGTGATCCCCGTCGTGACGAGATCGACTCCGTCGCCCGAGCGCGTGGGGATCGTGGGCCGACTCCCTCGCGGGGTCACCGGCGCGATCGAGGCCGCCGCCTCCTCGACGAGCACCAGCGTGACGACGAGCGCCGTGCCATCAGTGGCGCTGGCCGAGCGCGAACTCACCGAGGGCGACGTGGACGTCGTGGTGGTCGACGGCGTGGGGCTGGTGATAGCGGGACCGACCACGGCAGGCTCGTCGAGCTTCCTCGACGCACTGGCCAGCGAGCTGGGGATCGTGCGGGCGATGAACCGGGGTCACCTCAGTGCCGCCCAGATCGCCCTCTTGGCCCACGCGTCACCGGTGCCGGTGAGGTCGCTGCGCCACGCCAGCGGTGCGTCGCACACGGTGAATCCCGAAGCCCTCATCGGCGACATCTTGATCTTCACCATGCTGTCGCAGTACAACACCTGGACGCTCATCGGTGTCATGGAGGAGAAGTCGAGTCGGGTCATCGAAGTCCTGTTGTCGGCCGTGCGACCCTTGCAACTGCTGGGTGGCAAGGTGTTGGGCATCGCCACCGTCGCGTTGGCCCAGGCCGCGCTCGTCCTGGGTTTCGCGTTGGCCGTCGCCTACGCGGTGGGCTCGAACGTCCTTCACGGCACGACGTGGGTGCAGCTGCTCATGACCCTGCTGTGGTTGGTGGTGGGTTACGCCTTCTACAGCTGGGTGTACGCGGCGGCCGGATCGATGGCCGAGCGGCAGGACCAGGTCCAGAGCCTGGCGCTCCCGTTGAGTCTGCCGATGCTCTTCGGGTACATCACGGCCCTCATCGCCTCGAGTTCGGGGTCGCCGTCGCTGCTGCTCGAGATCCTCGCCTATCTACCACCCACGGCGCCCTTCGCCATGCCCGTCCTGATGGGGATGCACGGCGCTTCGTGGTGGCAAGTGCTTCTGTCGATCGCGATCTCCCTGGCCCTCACGGTGGTCGTCGCCCGCTTCGCCGCGGGGATCTACCGTCGCGCGATCCTGCGGACCGGTCGTCGGGTGACCTGGCGAGAGGTCTTCGCGCGGGGCTAGTGGTGGCTGGAGGAACGATTCGTCCGCCGGCCCCGGCGGACGCGCCAGGGGCCCCCGGAGCGTCCCCGAGTGCCTAGCATTGCCACCATGGTCGGTCCCTCACGCCCTCGACGACGCGACGGGCTCCACTGATGGCCGAGGTGGTCGGACGCAGCCTCGACGTCTCGCGTGACCTGGAGGACCGTCGGCCCCGTCTGGCCCCCTGGACGGTGCTCCTGGCGGTGGTGGGACCGGGACTGATGGTCATGCTGGCCGACACGGACGCGGGCAGCGTGGTGACGGCGGCGCAGTCCGGGGCGAGGTTCCGCTACGTCTTGGTGCTGCCCGAGATCCTGCTCATCCCGGTGCTCTACCTGATCCAGGAGATGACGGTTCGCCTGGGACTGACCACGCAGCGCGGTCACGGAGCGCTCATCCGTGACACCTTCGGACGCGGCTGGGCCCTCGTGTCGGCGGCCACGCTCTTCGTGGCCTGCGTCGGGGCCCTGGTCACCGAGTTCGCCGGCGTGGCGGGCGTGGGTGCTCTGGTCGGAGTGTCGCGCTGGGTGTCGGTGGGAGTCGCGGCAGCGGCACTGGTGTCACTGGTGCTGCTGGGGCGATACCGGCGCGTGGAGCACGTCGGCATCGCCGTCGGGGCCCTCGAACTGCTCTTCATCCCCGCGGCCTTCATCGCGCACCCCCACGTGGCGGCCATGGCGCACGACCTCAGCCACCCCGTGGTGGCGGGTTCGGGCTTCTCCACGCTGCTCGCCGCCAACGTCGGGGCGGTGATCATGCCGTGGATGATCTTCTACCAGCAAGAGGCGGTCATCGACAAGGGGCGTCACGGACTCGAACCGCGCGCCGCCCTGCGATCGGCCCGCTTGGACACGGCGACGGGGGCCGTCTTGACCCAGGTCATCATGATCGCCGTCGTCGTGGCCTCGGCGGCCACGCTGGGTGTGGCGCGTCGTGGCGCACCGCTCGGTTCGATCGGTCAGATCGCCTCGGCCCTCACCCCCTTCCTCGGGCATCGCGAGGCGGTGCTCTTCTTCGGTCTGGGCATGATCGGAGCCTCGGTGGTGGCCGCTCTCGTCGTGACCCTGGCCGGGGCCTGGGGCCTGTCCGAGGTGCTGGGGTGGCGACACAGTCTCAACGACGTTCCGGGAACCGCTCCGGGTTTCTACGCCCTCGCGGTCGGTGGGACGGCGATCGGGGCGGTGCTGGTGCTGGCGGCCCCCAACCTGGTGAACCTCTCAGTCGACGTCGAGGTGCTCAACGCCTGCCTGTTGCCGGTGGTCCTGGGATTCCTGCTCGCCCTGGAGGCGCGCACCCTGCCCGCGGGCGTGCGGATGCGCGGCGCACGGCGCGTGACCACCTACGCGGTGGCCTCGGTCGTCATCGCCCTGGGCCTGGCCACCGTGGTCTCCACGTTCGCCTAGGGCGACCGGGGCATCGTTGCTCGCGCGGCCGAGGTGGGGGAGACTACGGGGGTCGCGACATCGGGGGACGATATGAAACTGGGACTGACCACGGGCTACTGGTCGGCGGGTGTCCCGCAGGGTGTGGTGGAGACGATCCGCGACGCCGAGGCGATGGGCTTCGACTCGGTGTGGACGTCGGAGGCCTACGGATCCGACGCCCTCACCCCCTTGGCGTGGTGGGGCGCGTCGACCTCGCGGGTGCGATTGGGCACCTCGATCATGCAGATGGCGGCGCGCACGCCCACCGCCACCGCCATGGCCGCCATAACGCTCGACCACCTGTGCGAGGGACGCTTCGTCCTGGGCCTGGGCGCGTCGGGTCCCCAGGTGGTCGAGGGGTGGTACGGCCAGCCCTACCCGCGTCCGCTGGCGCGCACCCGCGAGTACGTCGACATCGTGCGTCGGGTCATCGCCCGAGAGGATCCGGTGAACTACGACGGGGAGTTCTACCAGCTGCCGCTGCGCGGCGGGACGGGACTGGGCAAGGCCCTCCGGTCCACGGTGCACCCCCGCCGGCGCGACATACCCATCCTGCTCGCCGCGGAGGGACCCAAGAACGTGGCCCTGGCCGCCGAGATCGCCGACGGCTGGTTGCCGCTGTGGTTCTCCCCCAAGAGTGACGCGTACTACCGCGCGGCGCTGGCCGAGGGCTTCTCTCGCCCCTCCAGCCGTCACGGAGGGCTCGAGGGCTTCGAGGTCGTCTCGTTGCTGCCGGTCATCATCGACGACGACGTGGAGGGCTGCGCGGACCTGCTGCGTCCGATGCTCGCGCTCTACATCGGTGGCATGGGGGCGCGCGACGCGAACTTCCACTACGACGTCTTCGCCCGGTTGGGCTACGAGGAGGCCTGCGCCCGCGTCCAGGACCTGTACCTCGAGGGTCGCAAGGCCGAGGCCAGTGCGGCCGTGCCCACCGCCCTGGTCGAGGACGTCGCGCTCATCGGTCCGCGCTCGAAGATCGCCGACGAAGCGCGCCAGTGGAGGTCCACCGTCATCACGACCGCGGTCGTCACCGGACCGTCGTCACAGTTCGAGACGATCCTCGAGGTCCTGTCCTAGGATCGTCGGGCACGGCGACCGACCGCTCCCACTCACTCGACGCGTTCGAGCTCGGGGTCGAGGCGTTCGCCCAGGTACTCCACCCAGGCCTTGCGGGCGCAGGGGTAGTGCTTGGAGGCCTCCACCAGCGCCATGAAACCGGCGACCGTGGTCTCGAATCGGGTCTGCAGCTCCGGGTCGGCCAGCCGCCCGTCGTCGGCGAGTCCGCGGTGGGCCTGCGCCAGGGAGAACATGTCGGGATAGATCCTCGCCCCGAGATGTTCGAAGGGGATTCGCAGCGACCACAGTCCCCGGTTGCCGCCGACCATCGAGGGGGAGGCGGACATCAAGAGGCCGTGGCGCTCGTTGAAGGGCTGTGGGCGGAAACGCGAGACCCAGTCGATGGCGTTCTTCAAGAGTCCCGGCATCGACGCGTTGTACTCGGGGGAGGCGACGACGAAGGCGTCGCAGGCCTCCAGCCGGCGTCGAAGTTCGCTGGCGCCGGGTGGCGGTTCGTCGTCCGCCTCGAGGTCACCGTTGAAGGACGGTGCGTCGAACTCGGACATGTGGGCGAAGTCGACCACTCCGCCCTGTACCCCGAGCACGGCCTGACCCAGTCGGAGCTGATGCGCAGTGCCGACGTGGCGATGTACGAGGCCAAGCGGACCCACTCGACCATCTGCCTCTACCACTCCGACAGCGACGACAACAGTCGCGACCGCCTGTCGCTCATCGGCGACCTGCGCGCCGCGCTCGACGAGGACCAGCTGGTGCTGCACTTCCAGTTCACCCAGGACTTCCGCAGCGGCCGCATCCAGGGCCTGGAGGCGCTGGTGCGCTGGAACCACCCGACGAGGGGGCTGGTCTTCCCCGACGACTTCATCCCCATGGCCGAACGGGTCGGTTTGATCATGCCTCTGACGCGCGTCGTGCTGCGCAAGGCGCTCGAGGAGCTCGTGCGTCTCGACGCCACGGGCCACCGGCTGACGATGAGCGTCAACATCTCGCACCTCGACCTCCTCGACGAGACCCTGCCCGGCTACATCGAGACGCTGCTCGCCCACTACGACCTGCAGCCGCAGCGGCTCACCCTGGAGGTGACGGAGTCGAGCCTGGGCGAGGAGCCCGAGCGGGCCCGCACCAGGATCGAGGCGCTGCGGCGCCTGGGCGTGCGCATCTCGATCGACGACTTCGGCGTCGGGTACTCCTCGATGTCCAAGCTCCTCGAACTGCCCATCGACGAGCTCAAGATCGACAAGACCTTCGTCTTCGCCCTCGAGAACGACGTGCGGGCCCGCGCCGTGATCGGTTCGACCATCGAGCTCGGGCGTGCGCTCAACGTGACGGTCGTGGCCGAGGGCATCGAGACCTTCTCGAACCACCAACTCCTACGCAGCCTCGGAGCCGACGTCGCCCAGGGCTACTACATCGCCCGCCCCAAGTGCTCCGAGGAGCTCGACGAGTACCTGGCGGTGATGTCGACCCGTCCGTGAGTCAGGGAGTCGACCAGAGCCACTGGCCGGTCCGGCCTTCGACGACGGCGCGACCAGCCGCAGTGAGGGTGAGTCGCGCGCCGGGTCCCAGGGATCCGCTGGCCCACAGGACCTGTTGCTTGGCGGAGACCACCTCGAGGTTGCCGTTGGTCTCGAGGACCGCGTTGGCGGCGGCGGCGTCCAGGGACCGAGAGACCCAGAGGGTTCCCTCGGCGGCGGAGACGAGGCGGAGATGCCCTGATGGCTCCATCACCAAGCGACAGGCGTCGTTGGCCGTCGCGAGCATCCAGTCGGGGGCCAATACGTGGCCGTCGGTGAGGACCGTGGCCGGCGCGCGCACGCTCCACCAGGTCGACGTCCGCGTCGAGAGCGTGAGCGATCCGTCGTCGGCGAGGGCCAGGCGGCTGCCGGGGCGTCCGCTGGCGCTTCGCCACAGGACGACACCGTTGGGGCTCTCGACCACCAGTCGACCGCTGGGGCTGACCGCGGTGCTCGCGCCGCGGTGGCCCCGGGTCGGTGTGGACCAGAGGAGGCGCCCGGCACTCTGGAGGGCCAGCACCCCGTTGGCGTCCTGGGTCAGGGTGTACTGACCGTTGGGTGAGCTCAGGACCTCACCGGCGTGCAGGGCGCCGCCCCTGAGGAGGCTGCGAGGCGCCGTCGGGAAGTGCGCGGTGGTGTCGCCGCAGGCGTCGGGCGGGCCGGACCGGCCCAGCAGGTCGACGAAGCGGTAGTGGCGGGACTGGAAGTATTCGATGATGGTGGGCAGCGCGGCGATGGTGGCCGGCATCGGGATCGACTGGTTGTGCATCAGCACGACCGGATGGCTCTGGGCGCCGCCCTCGGACTCGGCGAGGGAGACGATGCGGTTCACCCAGTAGGAGCCCGCCGCGCCCTCAGCCTTCCAGTCCTCGGTGTCGACGCTCCACATCCAAGTGCTCATCGACAGCGATGACGCGACCGACGAGGTGACCGCGTCGAGGTCGCCGTAGGGAGGGCGGAAGGAGCAGGGCGACGATCCGACCAGGGAGCGTTGCTCGGTCGCGACGGCCGAGAGCTGGGCGAGCTGTTGCGAGCTTGACAGGCTCGTCAGGACGGGATGGCTCCAGGTGTGGTCGCCGATCAAGAAGCCCTCGCTGGCCTCGGCGCGCAGGTCCTGGGGCCAGCGGGTCTCGTTGACCCCGATGTTGAAGAAGGTGGCGCGGACGCCGAAGCGGTTCAAGATTGACAGTATCTGCCCGGTCGACGGACCGGGCCCGTCGTCGAAGGTCAAGGCCACCGTGCGCGCCGCGGTGCCCGGCGCCGCGTAGATCGCGCCGACGCTCGGCGACGGGCACGAGGACCACGTGGGTGGGGCGACGACCCCCTTGAGGGGATGGGCCGAGGTGCTCGACGCCGTGGCGACGCCGAGGACGCACAGGAGAACCGCGCTGACGAGTCCGCGCCCCGCGAGGCGGCGTCGGGGTGGTAGCCAGAGCGAGGGCGGGGACACTAGTCGACGTCGACGTCGACGTCGAAGTCGACGACCGCCCGCTGCGACACCACGCCGCTGTTCATCCACGCCAGCACGTCGCGGTGGCGGGGGTGCGACTGGTAGGCCTCCAGGGCGTCCAGGGAGGCGAAATCGCTCACCAGGATGAGGGGCCAGTGTCCCTCGACGAGCCCGAGGTCGAAGTGGACGTCGAGGGCGACGATTCCGGGGTCGACGTCGAGGAGCGCCTCGAGTCGCTCCTTGATCTCGAGAGCCTGCTGGGCACACAGCGCAACGTCGTCCGAGGCCAATCGCAGGGCGACGACGTGGCGAATCATCACAACTCCTCTTCCTCGGTCAACCACCTTATCCCTGTCCGGCGCCCGGCCCTCCTTACCCCGGGGACGCCGAGTAGGGGGTCATCGCGACGAGGCGAGGTGTTCGGCGCGGAGTCGCTCGAAGGTCGCGACGATGTCCTCGAGGGAGGATCCGGGCCCGAAGGTGGCGGAGACGCCCGCCCGCGAGAGCGCGGCCACGTCGACGTCGGGGATGATGCCGCCCACCACGACCGGCACATCGCAGTGGACGGCGCGCAGGGCCTGCACCACCAGGGGCGCCAGCGTCAGGTGCGCCCCTGAGAGGATGGACAGACCGACCAGGTCGACGTCTTCGTCGACCGCGGTGTGGGCCACCGACTCGGGCGACTGGAACAGTCCCGTGTAGATGACCTCCATCCCGGCGTCGCGCAGCAGTCGGGCGATGACGTTGACCCCCCGGTCGTGGCCGTCGAGGCCGACCTTGGCCACGAGGACGCGCATCGTCATCGCGGCGCCGGCTGGTAGCGGCCGAAGACCTCGGTGAGGGCGACGGTGATCTCGCCGAGGGTGGCCCGGGCGCGCGACGCGGCCATCAGGGGCTCCATCAGGTTGACCTCGGGGTCCCGGGCCTCCTCGACGAGGTGGGCGAGGGCCGCGTCAACGGCCGAGGCGTCGCGATCGTGACGCACCCGGTCGAGGCGCTGCCTCTGCAGGGCCTCGCCGGTCGTGTTGGTCCAGATGGGCGGAGGGGGCGAGGCCTCGTCCTCGGTGAAGGCGTTGACCCCGACGATGAGGCGCTCCCCACGTTGGACGGCTCGCTCGTGGGCGTAGGCGGAGTCCGCGATGTGTCCTTCGAACCATCCGCTGTCGATGGCCCTCAGGCAGCCCTCGAGCATCGAGCCCTCTCCGAAGTCGCTGATCTCCTCGAGGAGACGCGTGACCTCCTCGGCGAGCCGGTCGGTCAGGTGCTCGACGAACCAGCTGCCACCGAGGGGATCGGCGACCTGGGTGACGTTGGTCTCGTAGGCGATGACCTGCTGGGTGCGCAGGGCCGCTCGGGCGGCCCCGGCCGAGGGCAGGGTCCAGGCCTCGTCGAAGGAGTTGGTGTGCAGCGACTGCGCGCCGCCCAGGACTGCGGCCAGGGCCTCGATGGCGGTGCGGGCGTGGTTGTTGTCGGGTTGCTGGGCCGTGAGGGAGACGCCGGCGGTCTGGGCGTGGAAGCGCAGTTGCCAGGAGCGCTCGTCAAGGGCGTGGTACCGCTCGCGCATCCAGTGGGCGTAGAGGCGTCGCGCGCAACGGTACTTGGACACTTCCTCGAAGAAGTCGATGTGGGCGTTGAAGAAGAAGGAGAGCTTCGGGGCGAAGTCGTCTACCTCGAGACCCGCCGCTCGGGCGAGCTCGACGTAGGCGAAGCCGTTGGCCAGGGTGAAGGCGACCTCCTGGGCGGCGGTCGAACCGGCCTCGCGGATGTGGTAGCCCGAGATCGACACCGGGTGCCAGCGCGGCATCTCGTGGGTGGCGAAGACCATGGTGTCGCGCACCAGGCGCAGCGAGGGTCGAGGGGGGAAGCTGTACTCGTGTTGGGCCTGGTATTCCTTCAAGATGTCGTTCTGCAGGGTCCCCCCGAGGCGCGCCCGCGCCACGCCGTGGTCCTCGGCGTTGGCGACGAACATCGCGAAGATCGCCGCCGCGGGCGCGTTGATGGTCATCGACGTGGTGATGGCGCCCAGGTCGATGCCGTCGTAGAGGTCGCTGACGTCGTCCAGGGTGTCGATGGCCACGCCGCACCGACCGACCTCGCCGAGCGCGCGGGGGTCGTCGGAGTCGAGGCCGAGCAGGGTGGGCATGTCGTAGGCGGTCGAGATCCCCGTCCCGCCGGCGGCGATGATGTCGCGAAAGCGCTGGTTGGTCTCGGGGGCCGTGCCGAATCCGGCGAACATGCGCATGGTCCACAGACGCGATCGGTACATCGCGGGGTGGATGCCGCGCGTGTAGGGGAACAGCCCGGGGTACTCCGCGTCCGCCGGTCCGTAGACCGCCTCGAGCTCGACGCCCGACTGGGTCGTGGCCCGGGAGTGGGCGGCCGGAGACTTGGCGTAGGCCTCACGCCATCTGGCGCGCTCGTCGGCTTCGCTCATACGGGCCCTCCCTCCGGGGGCCCTCGGCGGACCCCTAGGTCATGTCTACACGCCGCGGGACCCGTTTGTCACGGGGACGGGGCGCCGCCCTCGGGGACGTTCTCCACGTCGATCAGGTGAGTAGCGGTGTTGACGGCGTTGACGATCTCGTCGAGGTTCACGCCGATCGACGGAGGGACACCGTCGCGCTCGAGGTCCGCGGTGGCCTGTCGGTAGGCCTGGCGAGGGGAACGCCGAGCGCCGGTGCGCTCGGGACTGGCGAGGTCCTCGAGCGCCCCGACGAGGGTGGCGCGCAGACTCTCGAGCGCCTCGGTGGCCGGCGTGGTGGCGCCGCGTTCGGCTTCGAAGCGCAGGGCGTGGGTCGCCCTCAAGATCCGCAAGCCGCTCGAGATCAGCGTTCGTTCGACCTCGGGATCCGAGCGGGTGGCCGAGGGTTCCTCCAGGGCCCGCCCGACGGCCGTCTCGGCGTCGGCGTAGCGGAAGTGCGCTTCGCGCGACGCCGCCGACATTCGCTTGCGGTGCAGATGACCGATCTGCCAGGTCTCGCGCAGCACCCAGTCGAGGTAGTGCGCGAGGGCCGAGAACATCAGGTTCTGGCGTTGACGGACGTCCGTCGTGGGTGAGGAGGGCCAGACCAGGTAGGCGACGAGGGCGATGACGGCGCCGAGCAGCACGTCGACCAGTCGGTCCACGGCGGTGCCGACGTCGTTCTTCGAGGTCACCGACAAGAAGATCAGGATCAGCGCGGTGACGAAGGTGTTGGCCACCGAGAAGTTGGCGGGCCAGGTGGTGTAGGCCGCCCAGGCGACGAGCCCAACGATGACCGTGGTCCACAGGGTCGAGGGGTGCAATTCGGCGATCATCACCGCGGCGAGGACGGCCCCCGCCGCGGTGCCGGCGACTCGGCCGACGCCGCGGCGCAGGAGGGTGGAGTAGTCGGGCTTCAAGATGAGCGCCACCGCGTAGGGGACCCAGTAGCCGCGCGGCAGGTTCAGCTCGTAGGCCACGACGGCAGCCACCACGACCGCCACCATCATGCGAACGGCGTGGCGCAGGGTGGTCGAACTCCATCGGAGATTGTCGCGGACCAGGTTGAAGCCATCACGCACGGGGCTGATCGAGAGACCGGACCAGTGAACGTCGAGGCGCCACGCGCCCTTGACGACGTCCGCGCCCTCTCGTTCCACGAGGTGGCCGATGGATCGAAGCTGGCCGGCGAGGGCGTCGAGCTGGGCGACGATCTGAGAGACGAGGACCTCGACGACCGGGTCCGTCTGGGAGGCGACCTGACCCTGGAGAGCGTCGATCAGTGTCCGCGCTCGCCGGGCGTGGACTCGCCAATCGTTGGCCAGTCGGGGGCGTCGCACGGTGAGGGCGACTTGTCGCAGACCCTGGGCGACGGCGTCGAGGGCCTCGTCGACCTGGCGGAGGAGTCCCTGGTCGAGGGCGCCGAGCCGGCTTCGCAGCCCGGCCAGGGTGGTGAAGTCGAGTCGGGCGCGGCGAGCCTGGTCGATGATCATTCGCAGGTCGCGGTCGTCACTGCGACCCAGGAGCGACAGCGGTGACAGGACCCGCTGGGCCTCGTCGATCTGCTGGAGGACACCGAAGGCGGACTGCTCGGCGGGGGTGGTCGCGTAGAGGCCCAACGCCTCGAGGGCCTCGGCCACCGCGCTGCGCTGGAAGCGCAAGGTGGGGGGCAGGCGAAGCACGAGGAGCGCCACCACCTCCACGAGCGCACCGGCGCTGACGAGCAGGCCGAGGTGGAAGGCCGCCGCGAGCGGTCCGCTGAAGCGGCCCAGCACGAGGAAGGCCACCAGGGTCTGGGTGCCCATGACCGCCTGGGTGTTGCCGAAGAGGGCCGCCATTCCCGCCAACAGGCTCAACGGCGCCAGGAGAGCGATGTGGACCCAGGGGCTCGAACTCGTGAGCGAGCCGATCATCACGCACGCTCCGAGGGCGACCGCGTCGACGAAGGCCAGGCGCAGGGGGAGCCGTGGCGCCGCGACCAGCGAGACGATGGCCACGAGGTTGGCTCCCATGGCCATGAAGATGGCCGCGCGGGGATTGTGCAGGGTTAGGGCGAGGGCGAAGACGACGACGACCGGGACGGCGGTGATGAGTGCGGCCACGGGGGAGAGCGACCGGAGGTTCACTCGGAAGGTGTCGCGCAGAGCGCGGCGCGCGGCGGTGACGTCGCGTGCCGCGGACGAGGTCACCGGTCTCTCAGGCTCCGGAGGTGGTGCTGGTCGCGACGTGTCCCCCGTAGGGATCGACGATCTCCAGGGCCAGGAGTGGGGCGGAGGCCTTCGAGATGCACTCGCGGTACTCGAACTCCGGCGTGGAGTCGGCGACGACGCCACCACCCGCCTGCACGGTCGCGACGCCCGCCCGCAGCGACACCGTGCGGATGGTGATGGCGAAGTCGGCGTCGCCGCGCAGTGAGAAGTAACCCAGCGCACCGCCGTAGGGTCCGCGGCGCACTGGCTCGAACTCGTCGATGATCTCCATGGCGCGCACCTTGGGGGCCCCGCTCAAGGTGCCGGCGGGGAACAGCGCGTCGAAGGCGTCGAAGGCGTCCAGCCCCGGGCGCAGGCGACCGGTCACCTGTGAGACGAGGTGCATGAGGTGACTGAAGCGCTCCACGTGCGCGAGGCGCTCGACGCGTACGCTACCGGGCACCGAGACGCGACCCACGTCGTTGCGTCCCAGGTCCACCAGCATGACGTGCTCGGCGATCTCCTTCTCATCACGCAGCATCTCGGTCTCGAGGACGGCGTCCTCCTCGTCGGACGCGCCGCGGGGGCGGGTGCCGGCGATGGGTCGGGTCGTGACCTGCTCACCGTCGACCCGCACCAGCATCTCGGGCGAGGCGCCGACGATCTGGCTGTCGCCGGTGTCGACGAGATACATGTAGGGCGAGGGGTTGAGCGCCCGCAGCACGCGATAAAGCGTGAGCGGGTCGACCGAGGTGGGACGGCGGAACTGCTGGGAGGGGACGACCTGGAAGATGTCGCCGGCGTAGATGTACTCCCGAGCGCGCCGCACGACGTCGGCGTAGCCCTCCAGGGTGAAGTTCGACAGACTGGCGGCCAGGGCGCGCACGTCGATCCCTTCGCGCTCGCTGGGGGCGGTGGCGACCATGCGTTCGACGGCGGGCCCGCCCGTGGGGGCCGGGGCCAAGAGGATGTCCACCAGCGAGGACAGGCGCGTCAAGGACTCGTCGTAGGCGCGACGGGCCTGACGCTCGTCGCGGACCGTGGCGAGCACGACCACCGTGGTCGAGTGGCGAAGGTGGTCGCAGATCAGCACGCTGCCCGGGAAGGAGAAATCCACGTCCGGCCACGGGTCGGCGTCGTCGGGGCGCGGCAGCCGCTCGAGACGTCGGACGTAGTCGTAGGTGACGAAGCCCACCGCTCCACCGAAGAAGGCGGGCAGTTGTGAGGGGGCGTGGGTCGCGTAGGTGCCCAGGAGGTCGCGCAAGGTCGCCAGGGGTCCGCGCGGATTCACCGGGTGCTCCAGTCCCTCGATCACGGTCTCCTCGCCGTAGGCGTGCAGCCGCCAGAGTCGGTCCAGGCCGATGAAGGAGTAGCGGCCGGTGTCGTCACCCAGGGCGGCGCTCTCGAGCAGGCAGAAGGCTCCGCGCCCGGCGAAGCGCTGGTAGATCGACACCGGTGTGTCGCGGTCGAGCTGGAGGGTCTCGGTCACCGCGACGGTGTTGAACCCCTCGCTCAGCAGTGCCTCGAAGTCGGAGAAGGAGAGCGCCACGTACTCAGGTTAGTGAAGGCGGTCCCGTAGACTGAGCGCATGTCGGGCAATCCGCACTTGCTAGTCGTAGATAACTACGATTCATTCGTCTACAACATCGTGCAGTACGTGGGTGAGCTCGGTGCGACCGTGGAGGTGCTGCGCAACGATGCCGTGGGCGCGCGCGACGTGCTCGCGGAGCGCTTCGACGGCGTCCTGGTGTCGCCGGGTCCGGGGCATCCTCGCTCGGCCGGCAACTGCGTGGAGATCATCCGCCGCTGCGGCGAGCTGAGCCTGCCGATGTTGGGGATCTGTCTGGGCCACCAGGCGCTGGGCGAGGCCTACGGCGCCACGGTGCTCAAGGCCCCCGAACTGCTCCACGGGCGCTCGAGCGTGGTGCACCATCGAGGCACCGGCGTCTTCGAGGGTCTGCCGGAGCCGATGGTCGCGGGTCGCTACCACTCCCTGGTCGTCGACGCGGCGACCCTTCCGGAGTGCTTCGAGGTCACCGCGACCTGCGGCGAGCTGATCATGGGCATGCGCCATCGCGAGTTCCCCCTGGAGGGGGTGCAGTTCCATCCGGAGTCCGTCTTGACCCAGCACGGCTACCGCTTGCTGGCCAACTGGCTATTGCGGTGCGGGGCCCCCGACGCCGTCGAACGTGCGCGAGAGCTGGTCGCGAGAAGTGAATC
>CAIORQ010000083.1 GCA_903860745.1 uncultured Actinomycetes bacterium
CCGCGGTGGTGGCCTGCGCGTCGAGGGTGAGCAGCTCGTTGCGCAGTTCGCGCTCGAGCTCGCCCGAGGCCCGGATCGACTCGTCGAGTTCGCGTCGACGCGTCTCGAAGGCCGTGAGCCGTTCGAAGAAGAGGGCCTGGCGCGCCACGCGCAGTTCGCGCTCGACGTCGGCGTAGCTGCGCGCCGAGGCGGCCTGGCGCTCGAGGGGGCGCATCTGTCGGCGCACCTCGCGCACGAGGTCGCCCAAGCGCTCGAGGTTCTCCTGGGTCGCGGCGAGCCGCCGTTCGGCGCGCTCCTTGCGCCGACGGTGCTTCAAGACACCGGCGGCCTCCTCGATCACCGAGCGCCGGTTCTCCGAGGAGGAGTTGAGGATGGAGTCGAGTTGGCCCTGACCGATGATCATGTGCTGCTGACGGCCCACGCCCGAGTCGCTCAAGAGCTCCTGGACGTCCAGGAGGCGACAGGTCGTGCCGTTGATGGCGTACTCGGAGTCGCCGTTGCGAAAGAGGGTGCGCGAGATCGTGACCTCGGCGCCGTCGACGGGCAGGCGCCCGGAGGAGTTGTCGAGCGTCAGGGACACCTCGGCGCGCCCCAGGGCCGCCTTGTGGGCGGTGCCGGCGAAGATGACGTCGTCCATCTTCGCGCTGCGCAGGGCGCGGGTGCTCTGGGCGCCCAGCACCCAGGTGACGGCGTCGACGACGTTGGACTTGCCCGATCCGTTGGGGCCCACCACGGCGGTGACGCCGGGCTCGAATTCCAGGACGGTGTTGTCGGCGAAGGACTTGAAGCCCTTCATGGTCAATCGCTTAAGAAACACGGGTAGACGCTAGCAACGTTCTCGGGGTCGCTCGTGGCGCTCGCGGCGCCACGGACCGCGCCCTAGCCCTGGCACTTGACGCAGAAGTAGGTGGCGCGCTGGTGGAAGACCACCTTGGAGACCGGGGTCCGGCACTGGTAGCAGGGTTGTCCCTCACGGGTGTGCACCTGGAGCTGGTCCTGGTACGAGCCGGGCTCCCCGTCGAGGTTGACGAACATCTCGTCCGCCAGGGTCGTGCCACCCTGCTTGACCGCCTCGGTCAAGATCTCGGGGATCGTGCGGTGCAGGCGGCGGATCTCGATGGTGGACAAGGACTCCGAGACGCGGTCGTACATGAGACCGGCCGCGAAGAGGATCTCGTCGGCGTAGATGTTGCCGATGCCCGCGATGATGTCCTGGTCGGTCAGGACGGACTTCAGGGCGACGCGGCGCGAACGCAACACCGCCGCGAAGCGGTCCCAGCCCACCTGGTCCTCGAAGGGGTCGATGCCCAGGTGGGCCAGTTCCGGCACCTGACGGCGCAGCGAGAGACCGTCGCCGCCGATCGACAGCCGGGCGAACTTGGAGATCTCGACCTCCTCGCCCTCGGCGGGCGGCGCGGACACGTAGAGCTCGCCGAAGAGTCGTTGGTCGGCGAAGCGGAGCTCCTCTCCCCCGGTGAAGGTGATGTCCACGTGGGTGTGCTTGGGCTTGGGCTCCTTGGCGTTCTTGGCCCGGCGCACCTGGCCGGTCATGCCCAGGTGGATCACCAGGTGGTTCCCGTTGTCCAGGGCCACCACGATGTTCTTGCCCAGACGGTCGACCCCCTTGATGGAGCGCCCCTCGAGCAGGTCACGGAAGTCCTTGGCGCTCTTGTGGCGTCGCACGGCGCGCCCGTCGTTGACCGTGACGGTCTTGATCTTGCGCGTCACCACCTCGCGCGCCAGCGCGCTGCGCACGGTCTCGACCTCGGGTAGTTCAGGCATTGTCCACTTCCCCCCACGCGAGCGCGGCCGCGTTGGCCTCGGCTCGTTTCTTCGACGGTCCTTCGGCGCTGGCCACCACGTCGCCCACGCGCACCGTGGCGCGAAAGGTCACGTCGTGACTCGGTCCGCTCGAGGAGACCTCGTAGTCCGGCGCCGGGAGGCCCTGCTCCTCGCACCAGCGGCGCAGCCTCGTCTTGGCGTCCAGGGTGTCGGCCGCACGGCTGGCGTCGACGATGGCGGCCTCGAGGTGGTGCACGACCACGTCACGGGCGGCCTCGTAGCCGGACTCCAGATAGACGGCGGCCACCACCGCCTCGAAGGCGTCGGCGAGCAGCGAGGCGCGCTCGGCACCGCGCTCCTTGACCACGCCGCGCCCGAGCCTCATGCTCTCGCCCAGGCCCAGGCGTCGCGCGACGTCCGCGAGGGAGTCCTCGTTGACCACCCGGCTGCGGATGACCGACGCCGCTCCCTCGTTGACCTGGGGGAAGCGTCCGATGATGTAGTCAGCCACCGCCAGCCCCACCACGGCGTCCCCGAGGAACTCGAGGCGCTCATTGGACTCGACGTCGTGTTCGGCGGCGTAGCTCGAATGGGTGAGCGCTTGGCGCAGCAGGGCAGAACCCGGTGCGAGTCCGAGTCGAACGGCGAGGGCGGCGACGTCACGCACCTCGAGGGACCCCCTTAGGCCAAATTCAATTTGGCGACCACGTAGTCGACCGCGTCGCGCACCGAGCCCAGGCTCTCGAGGTCCTCGTCGTCGATGTGGAATCCCGCGACCTGGCTGGCCAGGTTCTCCTCGAGCGCCTCCACCAGTTCGATCAGGGCCAGGGAGTCGGCCCCCATCACGTCAAAGGGGATGTCCTCGTCGATGTCGTCGGGGGACACCTCGAGGATCTGGGCGAGTTGTTCGCGAACCAGGGCGAGGATCGACTCGCGGTCCAAGGATGTGTTGCTGCCCGCGTCTGTGGTCATGTGAACTCCTTTTACCGGCGAGTCCAGCGTACTCATCAGCCGGGTCCGACCTCGTGACTACTGGTTCTCATCAGGTCTGATGGCCGTCCGCATCTTCTGGACCACCCCCGCGGCGTCCATCTCCGCGGCCACCCGTAGCGCGTTCATGATGGCCACGTCGTTCGACGAGCCGTGGGAGATGACGCAGATCCCGTTGAGCCCCAGCAGCATCGCTCCGCCTTGGGCCTCGGGAGTGAGGGTGGAGACCGTCGGCATCAGGTGCGGCGCCAGCACCGAGCCCGCCGCGCGCGTCTCGTCATTGACGTCGACGGCGCCGAGCACCGTCGCGAAGACGAACTTGAGGGCCCCCTCGAGGGTCTTGAGGGCGACGTTGCCGGTGAAGCCGTCGGTCACGATGACGTCGACCGGCGCCGGGATCAGGTCGCGGCCCTCCACGTTGCCGAAGAAGTTGAGCGCCGCCTCGGCCACCAGGAGCTCGTGGGTCTCCTTGACCAGCGGCGAACCCTTGGAGGACTCCTCGCCGATCGACAGGAGGCCCACGCTCGGACGTTCGATGCCGAAGCGCGCGCCGGCGAAGGCGCTGGCCAGTTTGGCGAACTGCACCAGCATCTCGGGCGAGCATTCGGCGTTGGCGCCCGCGTCGACCAGGGTCGAGGGCGCGCGCCCGGGATTGGGGATGGGCGTGGCGATGCAGGGGCGCACGACGCCGGGCAGACGGCCCACGCGCAGCAGCGCGGCGGCCATGGTGGCGCCGGTGTTGCCCGCCGAGACCATCGCGGAGGCCCGGCCGTCGCGCACCAGCTCGGCGCAGCGCACCAGGGAGGAGTCCTTCTTCTTGCGCACCGACGAGCCCGGCTCGTCGTCCATCTCGATGACCTCGCTGCAGGCGACGACCTCGAGGCCGAGGGGGTCCCCCATCCGGTCGGGCACGCCGACGAGGGTGACCTGGAGCCCGAGTTCATCCACGGCGCGACGGGCGCCCTTGACGATCTGCTCGGGAGCGAAGTCACCACCCATCGCGTCCAGGGCGATGGGCAGGGTCAATTCACTTGACCTCTACCGCGACGCGTCCCTTGTACCAACCGCAGTTGGGGCAGACGACGTGGGGGGTCTTGGCCGCAGCGCACTGCGGGCAGACGCTACGGGACGGACGAGCCAATTTCCAGTTGGCCGCACGGCGCGAACGCCCCTTGGCCTTGCTGGTCTTACGCTTGGGAACTGCCATCGATCTTCACTTTCACCAGAACGGGCAGGCCCGTCACGCTTCGTTCGAGTCCGCGGGCGTCTCGTCCGCAAAACTGAGTCCATCTAGTGTAGCCCAGCGCGGGTCGACGGGCGCCACGCAGTCGCACGAGGCCTCGTTGCGGTCGATTCCGCAGTAGGGACACAGGCCCCGGCAGTCCGGACGGCACAGGGGCGCCAGGGGCAGGTCGAGCAGGATGGCGTCGTGCACCATCGGGGCCAGGTCGACGAAATCGTCCACGATGAGGTAGGCCTCCTCGTCGCCGACGTCGGGGTGGTCCACGAAACGCTCGTCCACCTCCACCTCGCTACGCCCCGCGACCGCGGCCGAACAGCGTCGACAGACCCCGAACCACGGCGCCGAGACCCGGCCCTTGGCGCGCAGCCCCCCGCTGAAGCTCTGCAGGACGACCGCCACGTCCACCAGCGCCTCGGACTCGACGTCGGTCTCGGCGCGACCGCGCGGCGCGAACTCGTGCTCGGCGTCGAAGGGGGCCTGGAAGACGACCTCGGCGGTCGAGGGCACGTCACGCATCAGTTGCGCCACCGGGACGAGGTATCTCGCGTCCATGGACTAGGCGTCCTGGTCGAAGAAGAAGTCGCCGGCGCCCTCCGCGTCCGCCGTCGGCGCGTCGTAGTCCTGGACCTCGACGGGAGACTCGAGGACCTCGGCGGGCAGGTTCTGCGTGCTCAGGCGCTCGCGACCCGACCGGGTGGTCTTGAGCAGTCGCTCGAGCACGATCTCGAAACCGGCCAGCTTGCCGTCGATGAAGTCCTCGCTCTGGTTGATGATCTGACGGGCCCTGGCCTGGGCCTCGGCGATGATCTGATCGGCCCGCAGACGTGACTGACGCACGATCTCGGTCTTGTCGACCATGCGGGCGGCCTCGGCGCGCACCTGGTCCATCAACTGCATGGCCTTGACCTGCTCGGCCTCCATCAGGGCCTCGCGGTCGCGCAGGGCCCAACGGGCCTCGCGCACCTCGTCGGGCACGTTGCGCACCGCCTGCTCGAGCAGGCCCAGGACCTCCTCGCGCGAGATCAGCGCCGACGCCGACAGGGGCATCTGCTTCGCGTTGGAGACGATCTCGATGAGGTCGCGCAGGTCCTGTTCGATGTCGCGGCGCGCGTGGCGTCCGACCGGCTCGAAGTCGCCCTCGAACCCGAACTCGTCCTCCCGGGGCGGCGCGAGGGGGTCGAAGTCGTCGTAGCCGTCAAACACGCTCATGTGGCACCTCCGGAGTACATGATCGCCAGTCGCTGGGCGACGGGCGGGGGGACGAACTGGGTCACGTCGCCGCCGAAGCGCGCCACCTCGCGCAACAGCCGCGACGCGATGAAGGAATGGTCGGAGCTCGAGGGGATGAACAGCGTCTCCACCCCCGAGAGCGAGCGGTTCATCTGGGCCATCTGCAACTCGTTCTCGAAGTCCGACACCGCGCGCAGACCCTTGACGATGGCCGTCGCGTTGACGTCGCGCGCGACGTTCACCAGCAGGGTCGAGATCGAGACGATGCGCACGTTCGCGATGTGCGCGCAGCTCTCGGCGATCATCTCGCGGCGCTCCTCGAGGTCGAAGAGGGCCTCGGACTTCTGGGGGTTGCGGATCGCCGCGACCACGATCTCGTCGAAGATGTGCGACGCGCGCTCCACCACCTCGAGGTGACCGTTGTGGAAGGGGTCGAAGGACCCGGGGATGAGGCCGATGGTCACTGATCCCCCTCGTCCGGTTCCAGCATCGTTACGAGCGTAGTGCCGTATCGCTTCGTCTTCGTGACCATCCAGCCGGCCGGGGCGTCCATGTGGCGGTCGTTCTCGACCACGACGCGCCGGGCGTGCACTCCCACCAGCAGCGCGGCCAGGTCCAGCGGTCCGTAGGGCGGGTCGCACAGGACGAGGTCGATGTCGCCCGGGGGACTCCACACGGGCAGGGTCGCGCGCATGTAGACGGCCTCGCCGGGGAGTTGCAGGGCTTCGCAGTTCTCCCGGGCCGCGGCCAGACAGGCTCCGTCGGAATCGAAGAAGTAGGCCTTCGCCGCGCCGCGCGACAGCGCCTCGATCCCCATGGCGCCCGACCCGCAGTACAAGTCCGCGACGACCAGGCCGGCCAGCCCCCCACGGCTCTCCAGCATCGAGAAGATCGCCTCGCGCGCGTAGTCGGTCGTCGGGCGCACCGTCGAGGGCAGTTTGGCCCTGAGTTGTCGACCTCGGGCACTCCCCGCAATGATTCGCACACCTCAAGGGTAGGCGCTGGGGCTCGGGTTCTGGCGCTTGGCTCCTTCGCCGGCGCGCCCGAGGATGATTGTGTCGCTCGACGCCCGGGGCTAAGGTCCGACCAAGGGCCGCGCCGCTCACCCTCACCCGAGGACAGAATCACGGTCCCGGGGGGGAACTGCGTGAGGTACCTCGTTGACCATCCGCTCCAGGCCGAGAGCCTCTTTCGCGCGCTGCCCGGGGCCACCGCACTCGTCGACGCCGAGGGGGTCATCGCTGACGCGAACCAGCGGCTGGGCGACCTCACGGACTACGCCCTGGACGAGCTGGTCGGCCGCGAGGCGCAGTCTTTGGTGGTGCGCGACGAACGCGCCGGGCTGCTCGAGCGCCTGCGAAGGACCCTGGCCGACCCCGCCGACGCGACTCCCTGGTCGCTCACGCTCCTGCGCCGCGACGGGCGACAGGTGGCCGTCACCGCGGCCGCGTCGCGGCTCTCGTGGGGCGACGACTCGGGGGTGCTCGTGGAGTTCGTGGTCCCCGCGCCTCGTCAGGGCGGTGGCGCTCACGACGGCGACGACGCGCAGGTGCTGGCGGCCTCGCTGGCCGAGAGCGAACAGCGCTTCCGCCTCGCCTTCGAGGGCTCCATGGCCCCCATGGTCTTCTCCGACCGCCACGGCGTCTTCCTGGCCGTCAACGCCGCCTATTGCGCGATGACGGGCCTCAGTGCGCCGGACCTGATCGGACGCGACTCCAAGCACTTCACCTACCCCGAGGACGTCGGCCTGAGCGAGGAGGCCTACCGCATGATCTCCTCGGGCGAGGTCGACGAGTACCGGTACCACAAACGGTTCCTGCACACCAGTGGACGCATCGTGGCCGCCGAGGTCTCCATCCGCTGTGGTCGTGACGACTCGGGCCAGGCCGAGTATTTCGTGTCCTCCGTGCGTGACGTCACCGAGGAGAAGGCCCTGGCGGCGCAACTGTCCTTCCAGGCCCTGCACGACCCCCTGACGGGACTGGCCAACCGGGCCCTCTTCGACGACCGCCTGGTGCAGGCCCGCGCGCGCGCCGCGCGCGAGGGCTACCAGGGGGCGGTGTTCCTCATCGACCTCGACGACTTCAAGGGCGTCAACGACTCCTACGGCCACCTGGTGGGCGACCAGCTGCTCATCGAGATCGCCAACCGTCTGCGCCGGGTCACCCGTTCCACCGACACCCTGTCGCGCTTCGGCGGCGACGAGTTCTTGTACTTGGCCGAGGGCCTGACCTCGACCGACGAGGCGCTGCACATCGCGCGACGCCTCATGGCCACCCTCGAGAACCCCTTCACCTTCCACCAGGTCACGCTGCACCAACAGGCCAGCGCCGGCGTCGTGGTGTGGTCGGGCGAGAGCCCCGACAACGTCGAGCTGGTCCAGAACGCCGATGCGGCGATGTACGAGGCCAAGTCCCAGGGACACGGACACGTCGCGCTCTACACCCCCGAGATCGGCCTCAAGGCGGTGAGTCGTTTCTCGCTGGTGCAGGAGCTGCGCCACGCGCTCTCCTCGGGCCAGGTGATGATGCACTACCAACCCATCGTCGACCTCGCCTCCTCCGAGGTCGTCGGCTTCGAGGCCCTCATGAGGTGGCACCACCCCGCCCAGGGATGGATCCCGCCCGACGTCTTCATCCCCCTGGCCGAGCAGAGCGACCTCATCTTGGAGCTAGGGGCCTTCGCCCTGCGTGAGGCCCTGAGCGCGGCGGCGAGCTGGGAGGTCACCGACCGGTCCGCGGGCTTCCCCTGCGTCACGGTGAACTTCTCGGCCCGGCAGTTCCACGATCCCGGACTGGTGGCCCTCATCGAGGGCGAGCTCTCGCGCAGCGGCGTCGCACCCGAGCGCCTGGTGCTCGAGGTCACCGAGAGGGTGGCCCTGGTGGACATCGCCGAGACCATGAGCATCATGGACGAGTTGAACCGTCTGCGCGTCGGCATCGCCCTCGACGACTTCGGCACCGGCTACTCGTCGCTGTCCTACCTCGCCGCCCTGAACCCGAGGATCATCAAGATCGATCAATCCTTCGTCCGTCCCCAGCACGACAAGAAGCGCAGTGACACCCTGCTCGAGGCCATCGTCACGCTCGGCAACAAACTCAACATGACCGTGCTCGCCGAGGGGATCGAGACCTCGGCCCAGCTCGAGCGGCTGCACCACCTCGAGTGCGACCTCGGCCAGGGCTTCCTCTGGTCACCGGCGGTCCCCGCTGCCGAGGCCTCGAACATGCTGGTCACCGGCGACGAGACCTGAGCCTCGCGGTGCCCGACGGGCGCCGCAGTCGGCCCGCCGGGTCGACCGGGACCTAGGAGCGAAAGAGGTACTGCGCCTCCTCGTCGTCGACGAAGAGCCGCAGCTCGTCGACCAGTTCCGCGTTGCCCGCGAGCCCGTCGTCGCGAACCAGGGCCAGGGCCACGTCGCGCGCCTCCACCAAGATGGCCTCGTCACGGCGAAGGCTCGCCAGGCGCAGGTCGCTGCGGCCGCGTTGGCGCGCGCCCAGCAGCGTCCCCTCGCCGCGCAGGTCCAGGTCCACCTCGGCCAGGGCGAAGCCGTCGCGCGACGCCACCAGGGCCTCGAGGCGCTGACGACCCTCGTCGCTGGGCGCCTCACCCAGGAGGTAGCAGTAGCTCTGGGCGTCGCCGCGGCCCACGCGACCGCGCAACTGGTGCAACTGGGCCAGACCGAAACGCCACGCGTCCTCGATCACGATGACCGAGGCCTGCGCGACGTCCACGCCCACCTCGATGACCACGGTGGCCACCAGCACCTGGATGTCGCCGGCACGGAACTGGGCCATCACCTCGTCCTTCTCCGTCCCCTTCATCTGCCCGTGCAGCAGGCCCACGCTCAGCCCCCGCAGTTCGTGGGTGGCCAGGCGCGTGCGCTCCGCGACCGCCGAGGTGGCCTCCACGCGCTCGGACTCCTCCACCAGGGGACAGATCACGTAGGCGCGCCGTCCCGCGGCCACCTCGTCGCGAACCCGTTGCCAGGCCTCGGCCACCTGCTCGGGTGCGCCGGCCCATCGCGTCTCGATGCCGCGCCGTCCCGCGGGCATCTCGTCGAGCACGCTGCGGTCGAGGTCCCCGAAGACGACCATCGCCGCGGTGCGCGGGATGGGGGTGGCGGTCATGACCAGCAGGTCCGGGTCGAGGGCCTCGACCGAGTGTTCGCGGCCCTTGTCGCGCAGCCGGGCCCGCTGCTCGACGCCGAAGCGGTGCTGCTCGTCGATCACGACCGCCCCCAAGGCCTTGAAGCGCACGTCGTCGGTGAGGAGCGCGTGCGTGCCCACGACGATGTCGACGCCCCCCTCGACCAGCCCCGCCAAGACGGCCTGGCGCTCGCGACCCTTGACCCGACCGGTGAGGAGCTGCACCACCACGTCGCGCTCGCCCGCGAGCACGCCCGGGTCGCGCACGCGCAGTCCCGCCACGTCGGCGCGCAGGGCGGCCAGGTGCTGTTCGGCGAGGACCTCGGTGGGGGCCATGAAGGCGCCCTGACGGCCACCGTCGATCGACATCAACAGCGTGGACAGGGCCACGACGGTCTTGCCCGAACCCACGTCGCCCTGCAGGAGACGGTGCATGGGGACCGCGGAGGCCATGTCGGCGCCGATGTCGGCCAGGACCCGGCGCTGGGCGCCGGTCAGGGCGAAGTGATGGGCGCTCAAGAACTGTCGAACGAGCGAGGACCCGCGGTCCGCCAGGGAACCGGGCGACACGTCGAGGTCGTGGGGGTCGAAGGGGTGGCGCACCCCGGCGGAGCTCTCCTCGAGACGACGTCGGCGCAGGGCCAGCAACAACTGGAGCCTCAGGAACTCGTCGAAGACCAGGCGACGTCGCGCCGGGGCCACCTCGGCCATCTCGGCGGGGATGTGGATCCCCCAGTAGGCCGCCGTGCGTTCGACCAGCGAATGGTCACGACGCAGGTCCTCGCCCAGGGGGTCGAGCAGCGGGCCGGCGCGCTTGAGCGACTCCTCGATGAAACCACCCATCTCCCAGCTGGTGATGCCGGCCTTGCCCGACGCCGGGTACAGCGCCACGATGCCGCCCACCCGGCTCGGGTCGCGCTCCTCGCCCGAAGCCCCCACGATCACGTCCACCACCGGATTGGTCATCTGGCGCGTCCCGCGGAAGTCGCTCACGGCGCCGAAGAAGATGGCCTGCACCCCCGCCACCAGTTGCGCGGCGCGCCAGGGCTGGTTGAAGAAGACGACCTTCATGCTCTCGCCGTTGTCCACCACGCGCACCTCCACGAGGGAGCGGCCCTGGCGGGTCCGCCGCGAGGAGCAGGACTTCACCTCGGCGAAGACGGCGGCCTCGTCGCCCACCTGCAGGTCGGACAGGTCCACGCGGCGCGTGCGGTCGATGTAGCGGCGCGGGTACAGGGTGACCAGGTCGAAGACGGTCTCGAGCCCCAGCGAGGCGAGCGCCTCGGCGCGCTTGGGCCCGACGTGTCGCAACTGGGTGACGGGGATCTCGCCCAGCGCGCGCAGGCGGCGGGGACCGGGGTCGGCCACCTTCCCTACTCGACCCCGAGGAGGTAGGGGTAGAGGGGCTGTCCACCGTGGTGCACCTCGACGGCCAACTGCGGATAGTTCGCGGTGGCGAAGCGCGTCAAAGCCTCGGTGGCGGCGGCGGAGGAGCCCTCGCCCTCGATGACGGTGAGCAGTTCGTGCTCGTCCCTCACCAGGTGACGCAGGAGTCCCTCGTTGACCTCCTCGAGGCTGGCCGCGATGGCCAGCACGCCACCCGCCCCCAGACCGATCCAGTCGCCCACCTTGACGTCGCCGGCGTCGGTGCGGGTGTCGCGCACCGCGCGCGTCACCTCCCCGGCCGCGACGTGGCGCGCGGAGTCCGACATCGACGCGGCGTTCTCCTCCACGCCGGCGTGGGGGTCGTAGCTGAGCAGGGCCGCGAAGCCCTCGACGATGGAGTCGGTGGCCACGACGCGCACCTCGGCGTCCACGAGGGAGTCGACCTGTTCGGCCACCGCGCGGATGTTGCGATTGTTGGGCAGGATGACGACCTGTCGGGATCCCGTCCTGATCACCGCCTCGACGAGCTCGGCGGTGGAGGGGTTCATCGACTGCCCGCCGCGCACCAGCTGGCGCACGCCGAGGGTCTGGAAGATCCGCCCCACGCCCTCGCCCACCACGACGGCCACGACGGCCGTGGTCGGCGCGGGGGTCTCGGGAAGTTCCGGCAGCACGTTGGCCTCGCGCACCCATCGCTCCTCGATCACCTGCTCGGAGAGGTCGGTCACGCGGATCTGGCGCGGCCGGCCGACCTCGAGGGCGGCCTCGATGGACCCGCCCACGTCGTTGGAGTGGATGTGGCAGTTGTAGAGCCCCTCTCCCCCGATGACCACGATGGAGTCCCCCAGCTGCTCCCAGGCGCGTCGAAACGCCGGCACCTTGTCGTCGTCGCCCTCCAGGAGGAACATCACCTCGTACTTGAGACCGCCGATCTCGGTCTCGACGTCCTCGTGCAGCGGCGGCAGCGCGGCCAGCGTGGCCGCGTCGGGGGTGGGCGGCAGGGGGTCCCCCGACACGACGTGGCACAGGGCCTCGAACCACAGGACCAGTCCGGTCCCCCCGGAGTCGACGACCCCGGCCTGCTTCAAGACGGCCAGCTGCTCGGGCGTCCGGGCCAGCGCCTCGCGCGCGGCGTCGCGCGCGGCGTGCACCACCGACTCGAGGGTCGACTCCGACTGGGCGCCCTCGGCCGCGGCGCGCGCCACCGAGAGGATGGTCCCCTCCACCGGGCGCGCGACGGCCTGGCGGGCCAGGACGTCGGCGGTCACCAGCCCCGCGGCGAGTTGGGTGGCGTCGACCTCGTCATCGCCGA
>CAIORQ010000084.1 GCA_903860745.1 uncultured Actinomycetes bacterium
CGAGGTCGAGCAGTTCTCCGAGCCCCATCTTCAGCGCGTCGTTCAAGTTCTCCTTCAACAGTCGCAACGCGATGCCCGGTCCGTCGGCGAAACGTCGCACCACCGCCGCGACGTGGTCGTCGAAGTCGCTGTCGGCGACCACGGCGGAGACCAGTCCGATGCGCAGGGCCTCGGCGGCGTCGAACCGGTTGGACAGGAGGTAGGCCGCACGCGCTCGTGCTGGTCCGATGACTCGGCTGAGCGACCACGTGCCGCCGAAGTCGCCGGAGAGTCCGACGTCGATGAACGCCGACTTGAAGACGGCGGTGTCGCTGGCGAAGCGCAGGTCCGCCGCGCAGGCCAGCGACAGTCCCGCTCCGGCGCAGGCTCCGCGGATCGCGGCCACGGTCGGCTTAGCCATCGTGTGCAGGAGTTCCGCGGAACCCATGAGGCGCCGAATGTGTGTCGCCGCCTCGGCGACGGAGCCCTCGTCACCGACGCCGGCGCCCGCCCCTTCACGAAGGTCGCCACCGGCGCAGAAGGCTCGACCCGCGCCCCGCAGCACCACGACGCGCGCGTCGTCGTCCTCGGCGGCCCACCCCATCGCGGTCAGGAGGTCTTCGAGGAAGGCCTCGGTCATGGTGTTGAGCTGCTCGGGGCGGTTCATCGTGACGGTGCCGACACCGTCGATCGACTCGTACAAGACCAGGTTGCCCATCCGATGACCGTGCCCTTTCGACGACCGGGGCGAGACCGCACCCCTCTCGACCCTAATGTCTCGACCTTCAAGCCTCGAGCCAGGGACGTAGCGCAGAGCCGGACGTCGCGGTGACGGGCGCGACGATGCGGGCGACCACGGACGAGGGCCGCGCCAATCCCGACGCGTCGACGAGGCCCACGGGGCGGAGGCGGCGGACCCCGAACCCTAGGGAGTGTCGAGCAGGGACGCCAGGTAGGACGCGACCTTGTCGAAGTTGGCCTCGTGACCGTCGAAGCTGGTCATGTGGTCGCGGCCCGGCCGGTCGGCGAACCTCAGGCGATAGCTCAGTGTGGTCACTCCGTCGCGTTCGCGCAGGTCCATCGACTCGACCGCCTCGACGTCGGCCCATCCCTCGAAGACCCAGGTCTGGACCGTCCGGTACGGCGGTTCGACCTCCAGGTAGGTCCCGTGGAAGGCGCACTCCACGCCATCGGGCGTGACGAAGACGTAGCGGTAGTCGCCGCCGACCCGCAGGTCGATCGAGCACTCGGTCACCACTTCGTCGAAGGGGGCGATGGTCTCTCGCACGTGCTCGGGCTTCGTGTGGACGTCGAAGACCATCTCCCGGGGGGCGGCGAAGTCCCGGGTGATGAGGACCTCGAGCTCGTCGGGGAACTCGATCCTGTTGTCCCCGGGCTGGTCCGTCGCGTCGTTCGTCATCGTCATCCTCCCGTGCGCTCCGGGCCCGGGCCGGAGCTCTCCTCCACGGTAGGTCCACGCATCAACCACGACAGGAACTGGGCGTTGGCCTGGTCGTCGCCGTGGCCGATGGCCCGCACCGCCGCACGGTGGTCGTCGTGCGCGGGTGAGACGAGTGCGTCGAAGTCGACGTCGCGCCACTGCACCTCGGCGTCGGACCGCCCCGCGCGCAGCGTCTCGTCCCCCGGGGAGATGTTGCCGAGACGCCCGTCGTCGTCGGACACGGCTTGGTCGCGTGTTCGGTGCGCAAGGAGGGTCCGAGCCACCTTCTCTCGGGTGCTCTCGGCGCAGAGCGAGCTACAGGACCGGCAACACGACGCGCACATCGGACAGGCCGCCGCCATCTCCCACTCCTCTCGAACGTGCGCCCACTCTAGGGCCCGAGGTCGCCGCGGCGCGGCCGGGGAGGACTCGAGCGGCGGCCGGGCTGATCGGAGCGGTGCCGTTCGAATTACGCTCGGTGCGTGGACACCTACCTTCCCTCTCTGGACCGCTACGACGCGATGACCTATCGCCGCACCGGACGCAGCGGCCTGCTGCTCCCGGCCATCTCGCTGGGCCTCTGGCACAACTTCGGCGACGACCGCCCCCTCGACACCCAGCGGGCGATCCTGCGACGTGCCTTCGACCGCGGGGTGACCCACTTCGACCTGGCCAACAACTACGGCCCGCCCTACGGCAGCGCCGAGACCAACTTCGGGCGGATCCTTAGCCAGGACTTCTCGTCCCTGCGCGACGAACTGGTCATCTCGACCAAGGCGGGCTGGGACATGTGGCCCGGCCCCTACGGCGACCTCGGCTCGCGCAAGTACCTCCTGTCGAGCCTGGACCAGAGTCTGGCGCGCATGGGCCTGGACTACGTCGACATCTTCTACCACCACCGCTTCGACCCCGACACCCCACTCGAGGAGACCATGGGCGCCCTCGACAGCGCGGTGCGCCAGGGCAAGGCCCTCTACGTGGGCATCTCCTCCTACTCCGACGTCCGCACCGCCGAGGCCGTCGCCATCCTGCGCGAACTGGGCACCCCGCTGCTCATCCACCAGCCCTCGTACTCGATGCTGAAC
>CAIORQ010000085.1 GCA_903860745.1 uncultured Actinomycetes bacterium
CATTGGTGAGGATGATGAGTCCCTCCGTGTTCATGTCGAGGCGCCCCACGGGGAAGATGCGCGCGTCGGTGCTGACCAGTGAGAGCACCGTGGGACGGCCCTGGGGGTCCGAGGCGGTGGTGACGATGCCCGTCGGCTTGTTGAGGAGGAAGTAGACCTTGCCCGCGGCGACGGGGGCCATCTTGCCGTCGACGCAGATCATCTGGGTCTCGGGGTCGACCCGGTTGCCCAACTGCGCCACCCGTCCGTCGATGGTCACGCGCCCCTCGCTGATCAGGATCTCGCAGGCCCGGCGCGACCCGTAGCCGGCGCGCGCCAGGGTCTTCTGCAGACGCTCGCCCTCGTCCATCTAGGCCTCGTCGAGGTCGCCGACGCCCGACATCTCGGCCACCAGCGCCTCGGCCGTCTCGAGGGGGACGAGGAAGTCCTCGATGGGGGGCAGGTCGGCCAGCGTCGCCAGGCCCAAGCGGTCCAAGAAGAGCTCGGTGGTGCCGTAGAGGATGGACTGACCGGGACCGGGTGCCCGGCCGACCTCTTCGATGTAGCCGCGCTGCTCGAGCAGGCGGACCACGCCGTCCACGTTGACGCCGCGCAGGGCGGTGATCTGGGTGCGCGAGATGGGCTGGCGGTAGGCGATAATCGCCAGCGTCTCCAGGGCCGCCGAGGACAGGCGGTGCGACACGTCGCGGTTGGCGAAGCGCGTGACCCACTGGGCCACCTCGGGCGCGGACTGCATCACCCAGCCACTGGCCAGCTCGGCGAGTTGGAATCCCCGCTTCTCTTCGATGTAGAGGGCCCGCAGGCCCCGCAGCACTTCGGTGACCACCGCGGCGTCGGCCTCGGCCACGTCGGCGAGCTCCTCGGCGGAGATCGGCTCCAGGGCCACGGTCAACATGCCCTCGAGGCGCTGCTCGAGCGAGTCGTCATCCCTCATAGGAGTCGATCCTTTCCAGGTCCAGTCGCGACGCGGCATCGATCCACTCGATGTCGACCTCGCCGAAGGTGGCCCCCTGGCCGAGGGCCAGGTGGCCGAGTTTGCACAGCTCGAGCACGGCCAGGAAGTGCACGATGATCTCGATGCGCGTCAACAGGCCCGCGGTGAGCTCGCGGAACGACAGGCGGCCCAGGGTGGGCAGTCGCTGGGCGAGCACGACGACGGTCTCGGCCACGGTGACGGCGTCGACGGTCACGTGGTTCAGGCGGACCACCGGGACCGGCTTCTCCTCGATGCCGCGCAGGTAGGCGGCGGCGAGCTGGGCGGTCGTCACGCCCGCCAGGAGGTCCGGTGGCTGGACGACGAAGCCGTCGTCGATGCCGCGCAGGCGCGCGAAGGATCTGGCCGCGCGCTCGAAGAGGCCGACGAAGGCGTCGGCCAGCGCCGCGTAGGTGCGCAGCTCCAAGAGGCGCGCGAGCAGCACGTCGCGCTCCTCCCACCCGATGAACTCCTCGTCGGGCTCGGTGGTGTCACGCCCGGGCAGGAGCTTTTGGCTCTTGAGCTCCAGCAGGATCGCCGCGATCAAGAGGAACTCCGAGAGCTCCTCGACCTTCAAGGTGACCGTCTCGTCGCGCAGGGTCGCCACGAAGGCGTCGACCACCGGTCCCAGGGGCACGTCGAGGATGTCCACGTCGTGGCTGGAGATCAACTGCAGCAGGGTCTCGATGGGTCCGCTAAACGACGGCGTCGTCACGACGTAGGTCACCCGGCAACTGTACTAAATCCTGGCTTCTCCCCCGCCTCATCTACGATTGACCCATGCGCATCCTCTCGGGAATCCAGCCTTCGGGCTCCATGCACATCGGCAATTACCTGGGAGCGGTGCGCCAGTGGGTGGCCTCGCAGAACCCTGACGCCTTCTACTGCATCGTCGACCTGCACGCCCTGACCCTGGAGATCGAGCCCCAGAAACTGCGCGAGCAGACGGTGGACTACCTCGCCTCGCTGCTGGCGGCGGGGTTGGACCCCGAGCTCTGCACGCTGTTCATCCAGAGCCAGGTGCCCTACCACGCCCAGATGAGCTGGCTGCTCGAGTGCGTGGCCACCTACGGTGAGCTCTCGCGCATGACCCAGTTCAAGGAGAAGGCCTCTCGTCAGCACGGGTACCGCGTGGGGCTCTTGACCTACCCGGTGCTGATGGCCGGAGACATCCTGCTCTATTCGGCCCAACAGGTCCCCGTGGGCGACGACCAGCGTCAACACCTCGAGCTCACCCGCGAGATCGCCGAGCGCTTCAACAACCGCTACGGGTCCGTCTTCACGGTGCCCGAGGGCGTCCAGCCGGCCGCGTCGTCGCGCGTGATGGACCTCCAGGACCCCAGCCGCAAGATGTCGAAGTCCTTGGCGAGCCCCATGGGGACGCTCTACCTCTTCGACGAGCCCTCCGAGATCGACAAGAAGATCAAGAAGGCCGTCACCGACACCGACAACGAGGTGCGCTTCGACTGGGACGCCAAGCCGGGACTCTCGAACCTGCTCGAGATGTACGCCAGTTTCTCCGGCGAGTCCCCGGTGGAGGTGGCCGAGCGCTACAGCCGCTACGGCGACTTGAAGAAGGACTTGTCCGAGTTGGTCGTCACCTCCCTCGCGCCGATCCGGCAGCGTTACCGTGAGCTCCGTGACGACGAGGCCGCCCTGCAGGCCTTGGCCGCTCGCGGTGCCGCCAAGGCCTCGGAGGTCGCCGGCCCCCTCTACGAACGCGTGGCCGCGGCGATGGGACTGCTAGCTGGCCGCTAGGTTGAGCCACCAGTTCTGGAGGCTCCCAAACCACGTTTCACCCAGGTGAAGGGTGATGGCGTTCAGGATCAGCAAAGCCATGACGATGGGTAGGGCTCGGGCGCGCAGGTTGTAGTAGGCGGGCAGATGGCGGCGCGGTACGAAGCGTTCGATGACCGCGGAACCGTCAAGGGGCGGAATCGGCAACAGGTTGAAGACCGCTAGCAGCATGTTGACCAGGCCGAAGGCGAGGACGTAGTTGTTGATCGTCGTCGACGTCAGGTATGCCTGGCCATTGAGATGCACAATGGCGTGTTTGATGTAGAGGAAGGCCAGGGCTGACAAGACGATGTTCGTCAGTGGCCCCGCCAAGGAGACGTAGACGGACTGGTTACGGGGCTTGCGCAGGCGACTCACGTTCACCGGCACGGGTTTGGCGTAGCCGATGGGAGGAATGTGGCTCACAATTAGCACGAGTGGGAGGATCAAGGTGCCAAAGGGATCCACGTGTCGGATCGGATTGAGGGTTAGACGTTTGGCGTTCTTCGCGGTGGGGTCGCCGCAGAGGTAGGCGACGTAGCCGTGGCTGACCTCGTGCAGAATGATCGCGGGGATGATCGCAAGGAAGTAATAAATGTTGCTCATCGTGGGTTCGTCTCGTCAGTCGTGGGCTCGGGGGTGGGCGCTGAGATACGCCTGTTGCATTGAGGTTATCGACACCGCCGTGTAGACCTGGGTGGTCGAGATCGAGGCGTGCCCCAGGAGTTCTTGGACGATGCGGATATCGGCACCGTGGGCCAGCATGTGCGTGGCGCAACTGTGCCGGAACACGTGGGCGCTGATCGTCGAGCGGTCGACACCGGCCTTCAGGGCTCGCGCGTCGATGATCAGGTCCACGCCTTGACGCGAGAGTGGCCCGCCGCGGGTGTTGACGAAGACGTACGCGTGGGCGCGCGGACGGGGGAACTCGGAGCGTCCGCCGGGACCGAGGTACTCGCGCAGGGCGGTCTTGAGAGTTCGGCCCATGGGGACCAGGCGTTGTTTGGAACCCTTGCCGGTGACGCGGATGAGCTCCTCGTCGAAGTCGAGGTCCTGGATCTCGAGGCCGGTGACCTCCGAGACCCGTGCCCCGGTGCCGTAGAGGAGCTCGAGGAGGGCTCGATCGCGCCGGTCGACCGGAGTCTCGCGAGGCAGGGTGTCGAGCAGGTGCGCGACGACCTCCTCGGGCAGGGGCTTGGGCAGGCTGCGTCCGCGCCGTGACGGCGCCACGTGGGCGCTCGGGTCGACGTCGAGCGCCCCTTCGTCCATCAAGAAGCCCCACCAGCCCCGCAGGGAGGAGAGGTTCCGCGCCACCGAACTGGCGGCCCGCACGTCACGCAACCCTCCGAGGTAGGTCTCGAGGTCCTTGGCGCTGACCTCGTCGAGCGGTCGATCGCCCCACCACGCGAGGAAGTGGCGTATGTCGCGCTCGTAGGCCTCGATCGTGGCGCGGCTCCGCCCCTTCTCCACGGTGAGCCACTGCAGGTAGTCACCGACGAGGGGTTCAGGGTCGCTCATCGTCCTTGAGGAAGTGGCGCAACCCGATCGTCAAGGTGGCGTCATTGAGCTCGGCGCCGTCGAGGAGTTCTCGCAGCGCCGTGCGGTCCAGCCACACGATCTGCGCGGCGTTCTCCTCGGGCCCCTCGGGCTGGCGACCCACGTCGGTGAGGTCGCGCGCCACGAAGATGTGCATGAGCTGGTCGGTCCAGCCCGGCGAGACGTAGACGCGCGCGACGACGCCCCAGGTCGCGGCACGCACGCCGACCTCCTCGAGGAGTTCTCGCTGGGCGGTGGAGAGCGGATCGGCGTCACCGAGGTCGATGGTGCCGGCCGGGATCTCCCAGAGGACCGCATCGACGGTGGCCCGGTACTGGCGCACCAGGGCGACCTCGTCGCGGTGGTTGACGGCGACGACCGCGACGGCGCCGGGGTGCACGGCGATGTCGCGGGTGTAGACCTCGCCCTCGTGACGGATGGTGCGCCGCTGCACCTTGAAGACGTACGACGTCAGGAGGTCGTGCCGGTCGACGATCTCGAAGTCGTCGCTCACCGGACGGCGTCGACGGTGTTGGGGTCGAGGATGTGGGGCTCTCGACCCTCGGCGCGCAGGCTGGCCGCGTCGATCAGGCCCTGGAAGAGGGGGTGAGGACGGTCGGGGCGCGACTTGAACTCCGGGTGGGCCTGGGTGCCCACGAAGTAGGGGTGCGTGGGCATCTCGACGAACTCCACGAGCCGGCCGTCGGGCGAGGTGCCCGAACAGCGCATGCCGCCGGCCTCGTACTGCTCGACGAAACGCGAATTGAACTCGTAGCGGTGTCGGTGCCGCTCCGAGACCACCGTGGCCCCGTAGAGCCCGGCGACCTGGGAGTCGGGCGCGAGCATCGCCGGGCAGGCCCCCAGACGCATGGTGCCGCCCATGTCGGTCACGTCCATCTGCTCCTCCATCAAGGCGATGACCGGCGACGTCGTGGTCAGGGAGAACTCGGTGGAGTGCGCGTCGGCCAGCCCCAGCACGTGACGGGCGAACTCGATGACCATCACCTGCATGCCCAGGCAGATGCCGAGCAGGGGGATCTGGTTCTCGCGGGCGATGCGCGCCGTAGCGACCATGCCCTCGATGCCGCGCTCGCCGAATCCGCCGGGCACGATGATGCCGTCGAGCTGGCGAAGGCGGGCCGCGTCGATCTCCGTGGGGACGCGTTCGGCCTCGAGCCACTCGATCTTGGTGGTGGCGCCGATGGCGAAACCGGCGTGGCGCACCGACTCAGCCACCGACAGGTAGGCGTCGGGCATGGTCACGTACTTGCCGACGATGCCGATGCGCAGTGTCTTGGAGGTGTGGTGCACCCGGTGAACGACCTCTTCCCAGGGGCCCAGGTCGATGGGGTGTTCGCCGACGTCGATGCTGATGGTGTCGCAGACGATGCGGTCCAGCCCCTCGTTGTGCATGTTGAGCGGGATGTCGTAGATGCTCGGCGCGTCGATGGCCGAGATGACGGCGTGGTTGGGCACGTCGCACATCAACGAGATCTTGCGCTTGAGGCCGTCGGAGATGGGCTGGTCGCTGCGGCACACGATGACGTCGGGCTGGATGCCGAAGGACCGCAACTCGGTCACCGAGTGCTGCGTGGGCTTGGTCTTCTGCTCGCCCGAGGGCGCCAGGTAGGGCACCAGGGTCAGGTGAACGTAGCAGACGTTGCCCCGGCCGGCGTCGTGACGGAACTGGCGGATCGCTTCGAGGAAGGGGATGATCTCCATGTCGCCGACCGTCCCACCGATCTCGACGATGGCCACGTCGGCGCCCAGCGTGCTCAAGCGACGCAGACGGTCCTTGATCTCGTCAGTGATGTGGGGGATGACCTGGACGGTCTTGCCCAGGTAGTCACCGCGACGCTCCTTGGCGATGACCTTGGAGTAGATCGAACCCGTCGTGGTGTTGGACATGCGCGACAGGGACTCGTCGATGAAGCGCTCGTAGTGGCCGAGGTCGAGGTCGGTCTCGCCTCCGTCGTCGGTCACGAAGACCTCGCCGTGCTCACCGGGGTTCATCGTGCCCGGGTCGACGTTCAGGTAGGGGTCGAGCTTGCACATCGTGACCTTGAGGCCGCGCGATTTGAGGAGGCGTCCCAGGGACGAGGCCGTAAGACCCTTGCCGAGAGAACTGGAGACTCCTCCCGTGACGAACACATATTTCGTCATTCGGTATCGAGTTCCTCCACGGGACTACATCTTAGCCCGGGGACCCGACGAGAGGGCGCACTAGTGCGTCGATTCCAACAATCTGCGCGCCAGGGCGCTGGCCTCGGAGCTGACGGCGTCGCCCGCCAGCATCCGGGCGACCTCGTTGACGCGTTCCTCCCCGCGGACCTCGCGCACGCGGGTGCGGGTGGCGCCGTCGTGCGTGGACTTCTCGATCACGAAGTGGTGAGAGGCCTTGGAGGCCACCGAGGCGAGGTGGGTGACCGCGATGACCTGCTGGTTGGCGCCCAGTTCACGCAGGCAGTCCCCGATCTGCTGGGCCACCTGACCTCCGACGCCCGCGTCGACCTCGTCGAAGACGGCGACCACGTCGTCGTGCACCGTCTCGAGCGAGAGCGCCAGCAGCACGCGACTCAACTCTCCCCCGCTGGCCAAGGCCTGCAGGGGGCCCTCGGGCCAGCCGGGATTGGGGGTGAAGAGGATCTGGGCCTCCGAACCGTCCTCGCCGGCGACCTCGAAACGTAGGCGGGCGTTAGCCAGCGCCACGCGGGGCAGCTGCGTGCACACCCGTGCGGTGAGACCGCGCGCCGCCTCGTCGCGCTCCGACCGCAGCCTGGTCGCCAGAGCGGCCTCCGTGCCGCGAAGCGCCTCGAGCGCCTCGTCGAGGCCCTCCGAGCGGGCCTGGGCGCCGTCGAGGTCCAACAGGCGCTGGCTCATCGTCGCGAGTTCCGAGAGCGCCGACTCGAGGGATCCGCCGTACTTTCGCGAGATCTGGCGCAGCGCCGCGGCGCGCTCCTCGAGTTGTTCGATGCGCCGGGGGTCGACGAAGTCGGGTTGGGCGCGGGCGCGCAACTCGTGGACGTTGGCGCGAGCGGCTTCGAGCACGCCGGCGAGGTCCTCGCGAAGGTCGTCGACGCCCGCCGAGCGAGGCAGTGACTGGATGGCGCGAGCGAGTTGGGCGAGCACGGCGTCGTCGCTGTCGCCGTCCAGGGCGTCCACCGCCTCGCCCAGCGCCGCTTGGGCGTCACGCAGGGTGCTGAGCCGTGTCAGTTCCGAAAGGACCTCGTCGATCTCATCGGCGTCGCGGATGGCGACGCGCTCGAGTTCCTCGCACTGGAAGGTCAGGAATTCGCGCTCGCGCTCGCGCATCGCGGCGTTGCCGCCCAGGGAGACCCGCTCGGACTCGCGCAGGGCGATCTCGCGGCGGACCTCGTCCAGCGCGGTGGCGTCGATCCCCCCGGCCGCGTCGATGATGCGTAGCACCTCGGCCCGCGAGCGCAGGGTCAAGGAGTCGTGCTGACCGTGGATCACGATGACCTCGGCCGCCGCGCGGCGTAACACCTCGGCGCTCGACGGTGCGCCGTCGAGGCTGGCGCGCAGGCGACCGGCCGAGGAGGAGTCGCGCGCGAACACCACGTCGGTGCCGTCACCGCGGTCGAAGACCGCCACGGCCCGCGTCTGGGTCGTGAGCGCGTAGCGCGAGGCCGCGGCGTCGCCGCCCAGGCACAGTTCCAACGCACCGAGCAGGAGGGTCTTGCCGGCCCCCGTCTCGCCGGTCACCACGTTGAATCCCGGACCGAAACCGATGCGCGCCTCCTCGATGACTCCGAGTCCTCGGGCGTAGAGTTCGACGAGTTGCGCCTTAGGCATGACCCTCTCGAAGGCTCTGACGCAAGCGAACGCCGAGCTCGAAGGCCCCCGAATAGACCACCTTGACGGGCGTGGGACTCTGCGAGACCAGGACCGACTGCCCGGGCTCTAGTTCGCCGATCTCGGTGCCGTCGGCGACCACGGCGGCCGGCTTGACGGCGATCAGGCGAACCGTCTTGGCGGCGTCGACCACGATGGAGCGGTCGATGGTGAAGTGCGGCGCGATGGGCGTGATGATCACGACGGTCAAGTCGGTGTCCACGACCGGTCCACCCGCCGAGAAGTTGTAGCCGGTGGAACCGGTCGGGGTGGAGACGAGGACGCCGTCGGCGGAGTAGGTCAGGTACTCGTCGTCGCCCACGAAGGTGCGCACACGCACCATGTAGCCGGCGCGCTGGCGCTCGACGACGACTTCGTTGAGGGCGAAGTCACTGGTCGACTGGCCCTCGATGGAGATCGACAGTGCGAGCCGGTTGACGACGCGTGGACTGTCGAGGGCCTGGACGACCGAGGCGACGATCTGGTCGGAGGGGACGGGAAGCAGGAAGCCCAGGCGTCCGAGGTTGACCGGGAGGATGCGCGCGTTCTGGGCGTGGGCCAGGCGCGCGGAGCGCAAGAAGGTGCCGTCGCCGCCCAGGCTGACCACGAGGGAGTTCTCGTCGAGGGTCGGCGCCTCATCCTTGTCGAGGAACAGCACCGTGGAGTCGATGCCGAGGTCGGCCAGCCCCTGGACCGCCTCGCTGGCGAGGTCCAAGGCGTGCGTGCGGTTCGAGAAGGCGGTGAAGAGAATGTTGGTCACGTGTTACCTCGTGGCTAATGGTAGCGACTCCGTGTCGAGGGGCCGGGGCTCACCGTGGCGACGCCGCGTCCTGGGCCACGCCACTGGCGGACCGGTTCCGCAGGGGACGTGAGCACAACGGTCGCCGGGTACATCTAGGCGACGGCCGACTGTGCCGTCGCCCCGGCGCTGGCCCGCTGGCGAAAGGCCAGGAGGAACCCGATCGCGCCCAGCACGTCGCCGCAGGCCTCGAGCCACATCCATCGGGTCAGTTCAGGCGGGCCGACCATCTGCGAGATCGTGAGCAGCCGCTCGATGGCGCCGACCGCCAGCGCCAGCCCGAGCGCGAGGTAGCCGTTGGCGATCAGGGCCTGCTGGCGGGCGCTTCGGGCGTTGAAGTGGCAGAGGAACCACCACCCGACGGCGCCGAAGACCGCGCCCACCGGACTTAAGAAGGTGTCGACGACGCTGGTGACGTTGGCCTGGGAGAAGAAGAGGCTGGTGATGTTGTCTCGCGCGCTCATGACCACGGACGCGGCGATCACCGCGTAGCCGACGAAGATCAAGATGCGTGACGGTCGATAGAGCGCGGGGACGCTCGATTCCGGCCTCGAGGATGGGAACCTCGACACGGTGGTCGCCGCGACGCCGAAACCAACGGCGGCGGAGGCGTAGCCCAGGGTGGACAGCCAGAAGAAGCCCTCGAGACGGGTGAGCGGGAGTCCCGTCACCGTGAGCTTGACCACCGTCACCAGGGAGAACTGGATCGCGAAGGCCCAGTAGGCCGCGACCATCAGCCCTCGCTGGACCGCGTCGACCGGCGAGAGCTGAGTGAGGGACCACCACCCCGCCAGGGCCAGTAGCCACCCGACGGGATCGAGCAGTACCTCGAAGCTCGTCTTGAACCCTGCGTCGAAGACGCCACCACCGAGGTTGACGAGGCTGTCGAACGACGACAGGAGGAGGAGCAGGTACCCCACACAGACCGTACGTCCGGCGATTCGTAGCCGTCGCTAGTCCATGGCCCGAGCATAGGTCGGGGCCACTCGCCGAACATCGTGAGATCGCGTGGACTACCGGCTCCCGGCGTAGACCCCGGCGGTCTGGGGGAACATGGCGCGAACGATCTTGAAGTTCGAGACGTCCGTCGTCCCGTCGGAGTGCAGGTTGATCAAGGCGTCGCGCATGTACTTCTCGATACCCACCTCGAGCATGGCGCCGTAGCCGCCGTGGAGCTCCATGGCGTTCTGACACACCTTGACGACCTCGTGTGAGGCGAAGACCTTGACCATGTTGCACAGGGCGTCCGCATCGGGCGACCCTTCGTCGACCGCGAGGGCGGCGTGGCGCAGCAGCGCCGCCACCGCCTCCAGACGGGTCGCCATGTCGGCGATGCGCAGTGCCACGGCCTGGTGCTGGATGATGGGCTTGCCCCCCTGGACGCGTTCGTGGACGAAGGTGACGGTCTCCTCGTAGGCCCCGATGCCGATGCCCAGGCTCTTGGCGGCCACCAGCACCTTGCCGGGTCGGAAGTAGATCCCTGCCTTGCCCAGGGCGTCGTTGAGCACCAGGAGGTGGTCCGCCGGGACCCGCACGTCCTCGAAGACGATCTCTCCGTTGTTCATGAAACGTCCGCCCACCGTCTCGTTGCAGCGCGTGACCGTGAGGCCGGGTGTGTCGCGTGGCACCAGGAAACTCGACGTCCCTTGCGCCATGCCGACCGTGTCATCGGTGTTCGCGTAGACCACGTAGAGCGAGGCGTCGTAGCCGTTCGAGATGAACTGCTTGGTGCCGTTGATGACCCAGGTGTCGCCGTCGAGGACGGCCCGGGTGTCCATGTTCACCTCGGGCACGTTGTAGGGCAGCCAGCGGTCCGAGGCACCACGAGGTTCGGTGAGGCAGTGGGCCATCAGGAACTGCGGCTCGTCCAGGTATCGCTTGAACCAGTACTCCTGGAGGTGTGCGGGGGCGAACTGGGCGATCAGCACCGAGATCTTCCAGTTCTGCACCAGCTTGTCGGCCAGTCCCGATTCGCCGCGCGCGATTTCCGTGGCGATGATCGCCAAGGTCTGCGACAGCGTCGCGGGGTCGAGGTCCACCCCTCCGAAGCGCTCGGGGACACCCAGGGAGCGCAGGCCGGCGGCGTCCGCCTGCTCCAAGATGTGCGGCGCCAGCCTCTCCAGGGGGTCCATGGCCCATTCGCGGGTGCGGTTCTGTTGGATGAAGGGCAGCACCACCTGGTCGACGTAGCGCCGGCTCGTGTCCCTCATCATCCTTTGTTCGTCGGTCAAGTACCGGTCCTGGAAATACACGCTGCCCCCCGTGGTTGAGCCGGGCGTCACCGCCCGAAGTCAGGCCAAGTTAACGCCGATGACGGCACCGGCCGGGGCGGATGAGAAGATTTCACCGCGAGGCCGCCGAGCGATTCCGAGCGGTGCGGAGTCCGCGGGTCCGAGCGGGAGTCGCCCCTACTCGACGAGGCTCACGCCCACCCTGACCGGAAGGCTCTGACGAAGTTCTCGGGCGAAGGAACGCAGGAACACCGAGGAGGGGTGGGACCTTCGCCAATACATCGAGATTCGTCGTGACGGTGCGGGGTCGACGAACTCGCGCAGCACCACCGAGTCGGTCGGGTTCGCGACCGCGAGTCGGGGCAGGAGCGTCACTCCGACCCCGGCCGCGACCATCTGGCGAAGCGTCTCGAGGCTGGTGGCGCGGAAGTCACGGCGCTCGTTGGCCCCCACCAGGTGACACACCGAGAGGGCCTGGTCGCGCAGGCAATGACCCTCTTCGAGGAGCAGCAGTTCGTGGCCCGCCAACTCCGCGACCGACACGGGACCGCTGGCGCGGCTGAGTTCGTGGTCGCGAGGTGCCGCGAGGACGAAATCCTCCTCGAAGAGGGGTTCTTCGTGCAGCTCCTCCCTCAGCGGGCTGGCGAGGAGGGCCGCGTCCAGGACGCCCTCGCGGAGGTGGTCGACCAGTTGGGGGCTCTTCTCCTCGGTGAGGAGCAACTCCAGACGGGGGAAGCGACGATGCAGCGGTGCAATCACCAAGGGCAAGACGTAGGGTCCGAGTGTCGGGAAGACGCCGAGTCGCAACGAGCCGGACTCGGGGTCTCGCGCGGAGTGCGCGACGAGGACGAGGTCCTTGGCGTGGCCCAAGACGACCCGAGCCTCCTCGACCACCCTCTCCCCCACGCTGGTGAGGGTGACCGCTCGGGGACTGCGCTCGACGAGCGCCACGCCCAACTCGGCCTCGAGCTTCTTGATCTGCGTCGACAACGTTGGCTGGGACACGAAACACGCCGAGGCCGCCTCACCGAAGTGGCGATGGTCAGCCAGCGCCACCAGGTACTCGAGGTCGCGCAGGTTCATCGTTGAGCGCCGGCCGCCTCGGGCGCGCTGGAGCGGATGAGGTGGTCGAAGGCGCTCAGCGCCGCGGTGGCGCCCGCCCCCATGGCGATCACGATCTGCTTGAAGGGAACCGTGGTGCAGTCCCCCGCGGCGAAGACGCCGATTCGCGAGGTGGCGCCTCGCGAGTCGATCTCGACCTCTCCGCGCCCGTTCAGGTCCACCGCCCCTCGCAGCCAGTCGGTGTTGGGGACCAGGCCGATCTGGACGAAGACGCCCTCCAGGTCGAGGTGGTGCTCGTCACCCTTCGATCGGTCCCGGTAGGTCAGGCCGTTCATGACCGTGGTGCCCGTGACCTCGGTCGTCTGAGCGGACGTCACCACCGTGACGTTGGCCAGTGATCGCAGTTTGCGTTGGAGCACGTCGTCGGCGCGCAACTCCGCGTCGAACTCCAGCAGGGTCACGTGGGCGACGATACCGGCGAGGTCGATGGCCGCCTCGACGCCGGAGTTCCCGCCACCGATCACCGCCACCCGCTTGCCGGCGAAGAGTGGACCGTCGCAGTGCGGACAGAAGGTGACACCCTTGTTGAGATACTCCTCTTCGCCGGGCACGCCCATGCGTCGCCATCGCGCGCCGGTGGCCACGATGACGCTACGGGCCCTCAGATGAGCGCCGCTGGCCAACTCGACAGTGGTGAATCCGTCGACCTCGCCCAGGCGAACGGCGTGCTCGCGCTCGATCAGGTCGACGTCGTAGTCGCGGACGTGCCCCTCGAGCGCGGCGACCAGCCGAGGTCCCTCGGTGTGGCTGACCGAGATCAGGTTCTCGATGGTCATGGTGTCGTTCACCTGACCACCGATCCGCTCGGCGACCAGGGCCGTGCGGATGCCCTTGCGGGCGGCGTAGATGGCGGCGGCGGCGCCAGCCGGACCGGCGCCGACCACCAGGACGTCGTAGGGGTCGCGTCCGTCGAGTTCGGAGGCTCGAGCCGTCGCCGCGCCGACGTCGAGGCGCCCCACGATCTCGTCGAGGCTCATGCGACCCGAGCCGAAGGGCTCGCCGTTGACGAAG
>CAIORQ010000086.1 GCA_903860745.1 uncultured Actinomycetes bacterium
CCCGTTCTGGTTATTGACTTGCTAAAAGCCAACTCGCCAGCGCGGAGCTGTTGGGTGTTGCTGTTTTCGATGCGCGTTTAGGGACTCAGTGTTGCTGTTTTCGATGCGTGTTTACATGCCACCCCGAGCCGGTAGCCAATGCGCGCCGGTCCGAGTTTGAGAGTGGTGCGCAGTTCTCTGATCTGGGCCTCGACCTCGGGCGAGGTCTGGTGGGGACAGCAGTGTGCTCGACTGGAGCGGTCGACCAGACCGAGCTCTCCCTCTTCGCACCAGCGCCGCCACCACTTGTAGGCGGTGGGGCGAGAGATGCCCATCTCGTGGGCGACGTGAGCGACGGGGCGTCCGCCCTCGATCCGCATGACCAGGGTCAGTCGGCCAATTGGGGTTAAACGAGCGTTAGCGTGCATGTGAGTCTCCTGGGAGTTCGGTGGTTTCTGAACATCTCCACTCTGCCCCCAGGGGCTCACCTAACAGCGCCTAACTGTTAACAACGCTCGTGGTCACTACACCTAGATCTCCGATCCACACACACGACACCAGATTCGCCCCCGGCCGATACGCCAGGTGCGCGGCGCGCGGCGCATCGAGCACCGCCAGGTCCGCACGCGCGCCCACCGTGAGACGTCCGACGTCCTCGCGGCGCAGGGCCGCCGCTCCCCCGCGCGTGGCCGCCCACAGGGCCTCGTCGACGCTCATACCCATCTCGCGCACCGCCAACGCGATCACGAAGGACATCGAGGTGACGTACGACGTGCCCGGGTTGCAGTCGGTGGCGAGCGCCACCGTGACCCCGGCGTCGAGGAAGCGCCGCGCCGAGGGGTAGGGCGAGCGGGTGCAGAACTCCGCGCCGGGCAACAGGGTCGCCACCGTGTCCGAGGCCGCCAGTCGCTCGAGGTCCTCGTCGTTGACGTGGGTGCAGTGGTCCACGCTCGCGCAGTCCATCTCCACCGCGAGGCCGACGGCGCCGATGTCGGCGATCTGATTGGCGTGAAGACGCAGACCGTGCCCCGCGGCGCGTGCCGCCACGAGCACGGCGCGGGCCTCGTCGAGGTCGAAGGCGCCCTCGTCGCAGAACACGTCGGTCCACTTGGCCGAAGCGCAGCGCGCCATCATCTCGCCCGCCACCAGCTCGACGTAGTCCTGGCGGCGACCGGCGAACTCGCGCGGCACCACGTGGGCGCCCAGGAAGGTGACTTCGCCGGTGATCTCCCCGGCCAGGTCCACCAGTCGGGCCTCGCCCTCGGTGTCGAGCGCGTAACCGGACTTGACCTCGACCGTGGTGACACCGCCGGCGCGCAGCTCGCGCAGGCGCCGCGCGCTCGCCTCGCGCAACTCCTGGGTCGAGGCGGCTCGCGTCGCCTCGACGGTGCGCGCGATGCCGCCCCCGTCGTAGCGGGCGCCGGCCATGCGGGCCTCGAACTCGTCGGAGCGCTCGCCGGCGAAGATGAGGTGCGTGTGCGAGTCGACGAAGCCCGGCACCACCGCGGCGCCGTCGAGGTCGTGTCGCTCGTCGGCGTCGGGGGCCCGCGCGGCCGATCCCACCCAGGCCACGCGGCCGTCCTCGACCACCAGCGCCGCGTCGCGCAGGCGCCCGACCGGCGAGCCCTCGCCGACGCCCGGGTCGTTGGTGAGGAGCTCACCGATGTTGGTGAGCAGCGTCGCCACTAGCCCTCGCGCATCGGGACGCGCACACCGCGGCTCTGCGCGCACTCCTCGGCGATCTCGTAGCCGGCGTCGACGTGGCGGATGACGCCCATGCCGGGATCGTTGGTGAGCACGCGGCGCAGCTTCTCGCCCGCGAGGGCGGTGCCGTCGGCCACGCAGACCTGGCCCGCGTGGATCGAGCGTCCGATGCCCACGCCGCCGCCGTGGTGGATCGACACCCACGAGGCCCCCGAGGCGGTGTTCACGAGCGCGTTGAGCAGGGGCCAGTCGGCGATGGCGTCCGAGCCGTCGAGCATGGACTCGGTCTCGCGATAGGGCGAGGCCACCGACCCGCTGTCGAGGTGGTCGCGCCCGATCACCAGGGGCGCGGAGATCTCCCCCGAGGCCACCAGGTCGTTGAAGGCCACCCCGGCCTTGTCGCGCTCTCCGTAGCCCAGCCAGCAGATGCGCGCGGGCAGGCCCTGGAAGGCGACCTTCTCCTGGGCCTGGGTGATCCAGCGGTGCAGGGGCTCGTTGTCGGGGAAGAGCTCGAGCACGGCCTGGTCGCTTCGCCAGATGTCCTTGGGGTCGCCCGACAGGGCCGCCCAGCGGAAGGGCCCCTTGCCCTCGCAGAAGAGCGGACGGATGTAGGCCGGCACGAAGCCCGGGAAGTCGAAGGCCCGCGCGAAACCGCCGAGCTGGGCCTCGCCGCGGATGGAGTTTCCGTAGTCGAAGACCTCGGCGCCCTCGTCGAGGAAGCCCACCATGGCCTCGACCTGGTGGGTCATCGACGCCCTTGCGCGCTCGGTGAACTCCTCGGGCTTCTTGTCGGCGTAGTCGTGCCAGTCGCCGAGTTCGATGCCCTCGGGCAGGTAGCTCAGCGGGTCGTGCGCCGAGGTCTGGTCGGTGACGATGTCGATCTCGACCCCGCGGCGCAGCAGTTCGGCGAAGACCCAGGCGGCGTTGCCCACCAGGCCGACGCTCAACGCGCGTTTGGCGGCCTTGGCCGCCAGCACGCGCGACAAGGCGTCGTCGAGGTCGCCCGTCCACTCATCGAGGTAGCACTGCTCCACCCGGCGCGAGAGCCGCGAGGGGTCGACGTCGACCACCAGGCACACCCCGTCGTTCATGGTCACCGCCAGGGGCTGGGCCCCGCCCATGCCGCCGCATCCCCCCGTCAGGGTCAAGGTGCCCGCCAAGGTCCCGCCGAAGCGCTTGGCCGCCACCGCGGCGAAGGTCTCGTAGGTACCCTGCAGGATGCCCTGGGTGCCGATGTAGATCCACGAGCCCGCGGTCATCTGGCCGTACATCGTGAGGCCCAGCGCCTCGAGGCGGCGGAACTCCGGCCACGTGGCCCAGTCCCCCACCAGGTTGGAGTTGGCGATGAGCACCCGCGGCGCCCACTCGTGGGTCTGGAAGACCCCGACGGGTCGACCCGACTGCACCAGCATGGTCTCGTCGCCCCTCAGCGTGGTGAGCGTGCGCACCAGCGCGTCGAAGCTGCGCCAGTCGCGCGCCGCGCGACCGGTGCCGCCGTAGACCACGAGGTCGTCGGGGCGTTCGGCCACCTCGGGGTCGAGGTTGTTCCGCAGCATGCGCAGCGCCGCCTCCTGGGGCCAGCCCCGGGCCGTCAGGGTGTTGCCGCGCGGGGAGCGGACGGGTCGTGCGCCTTCCATGTTGACTCCTTCGTCTAGAGAAGTTCGAGGTGCTCGCGCACCAGGGCCAGGACCGCGCCCGAGCGCGTCAGCGCGCCCACGTCGCGCAGCTGCGGCGACATCCAGCGGTCGACGCCGGGCCCACCGGTGACCCGGTTCACCAGGTCGGCGACGGCCGCGGTGCAGGGCGAGGCCCGCAGCGGAGCGCGCAGGGCGATGGCCCGCGACGCCGCCACGAGTTCGATGGACAACACGTCGGCGAATGCCTCGAGCGAGCGGCGCAGCTTGCGCGCGGCGTGCCAGCCCATCGAGACGTGGTCCTCCTGCATGGCCGAGGAGGGGATGGAGTCCACGCTCGCCGGCGACGCCAGGCGCTTCATCTCGGTGACCATGGCCGCCTGGGTGTACTGGGCGATCATCAAGCCGGAGTCCACCCCGGCCTGGTGGGCCAGGAAGGGCGGCAGGCCGTGGCTGCGGTGCACGTCGAGGAGCCGGTCGGTGCGCCGTTCGGCCATCGAGGCCACGTCGGCCAGGGCGATGGCGAGGAAGTCGAGCACGTAGCCCACCGGCGCGCCGTGGAAGTTCCCGTTGGACGAGAGGCTGCCGTCGGGCAGCACCGAGGGGTTGTCGATGGCCGAGGCCAGCTCGACGTCGGCCACCCGCGCGGCGTGGTCGAAGGTGTCGCGCGCCGCCCCGTGCACCTGGGGAGCGCAGCGCAGCGAGTAGGCGTCCTGCACCTGGGTGGTGTCGTTGGCGTGGGAGTCCACGATCTGCGACTCGGCGAGCAGCGCCAGCAGGTTGGCCGCGCTGGCGCGCTGGCCGGGGTGGGGCCGCAGGGCCTGGAGCTCGTCGACGAAGACCCGGTCGGTCCCGTGCAGGGCCTGGATCGACAATGACGCCGACACGTCGGCCAGCGCCAGGAGCTCCCGGCCGTCGGCGATGGCCATGACGAGCTGGCCGAGCATGCCGTCGGTGCCGTTGAGCAGGGCCAGGCCCTCCTTCTCGGCCAGCTCGACCGGCACCAGTCCCGCCTGGGCCAATGCGCCGGCGGCGTCGCGTCGGCTGCCGTCGGCCAGGGTCACCTCGCCCTCGCCCATCAGCGCCAGGGCGACGTGCGCCAGGGGGGCCAGGTCCCCCGAGCAACCCAGCGAGCCGTACTCGTAGACCACCGGGGTGATGCGCGCGTTCAGCAACGCCGCGTAGGCCAGGGCGGTCTGGGGCTGCACGCCAGTCACGCCCGAGCACAGGGTCGTGAGACGCGAGGTCATCATCGCGCGCACCACCTCGACCTCGACCTCGGGGCCCACGCCCGCGGCGTGTGAGCGGATCAGCGCGCGCTGCAGGGCGCGGCGCTGATCGGGCGCCACGAAGGTGGTGGCCAGCGAGCCGAATCCCGTGGACACGCCGTAGACGGGCACGCCGCTGCGCACCATGACCTCGATGGCCTCGCGCTGACGCGCGAGACGCGCGACGACGTCCTCGTCGATCACGACCTCCTCGCCGCCGCGCGCCACGCGCAACAGCTCCTCGCGCGTCATGGCGGCCTCACCGATGCGTACTGTCATGTCCCTCTCCTCAGGTAGCCGGCCAGTGCCTCGAGCACCACCAACGCGGCGAGTCGCACGGTGCGCTCGTCGGGGGCGTCCCGGGTCACGTCGATCTCGGTGACGTCGAGGGCGCGCACCCGCGCGTCGGCGCAGAGGCGACGCACGAGCTCGCGCAGCTGGTCGGCGCTCAGGCCGCCCGGGGCGGCGGCCGGGCACCCCGGCACCACGCTGCGGTCGCAGACGTCCATGTCGACGTCCACGTAGACCCGTCGCCCGCCGGCGCCGGCGACCTCGAGGGCCTCGGCCACCACGTCGTCGAGCGTGCGCCGGCGCAGCTCGTGGCGCGCGATCAGGCGCACCCCGGCGTCGCGCGCGTCGGCGGCGTAGGCGCCGGAGTTCGAGAAGTCGGCCAGCCCCACCTGGACCACGTGAGAGCCCTCGAGGCCCTCGTCGAGCAGCTGGCGCACCGGCGAACCGTTCGAACGTCCTTCACGCATGTCGAGGTGGGCGTCCAGGGTGATGAGTCCCCACTCGCCGAGCGACCCGCGCGCCAGCGCCGACAGGGCCCGCCAGGTGAGGGCGTTGTCGCCGCCCAACACGACCCACAGGCCCGCGTCGAGGGAGTTCAGAAGGTCGCCGAGCGCCCGCGCGCCGTCGTCGCCGTCGGGAGCGTCCACGTCACCGCAGTCGAGCAGCGCCAGCCCTGCGCCCAGGTCCACGCCGTCCTCGAAGGACCAGGTCGAGTAGCGCGCCAGGGCGGCGCGCACCGCGGCGGGTGTGGACCGCTCAGAGCGCGCCGTGACCGAGGTGGCGTAGGTGTGTGCGCCGAGCAGGGCGACGTCGGGTCGCGAGCCCTCCGCGGGCGTCCGCGTGTTCAGCAGCGACGCCGCGGGAGGCCATTTGGGGTCCGCACTCAGCACGGACCCATGCTACGCACCTCACCCGGCGACGGAGGTGGTGGTGGTCGGTGCCGTGGCGCCGGCGCAGACCTCGTGCAGGGGCTGGGGCTGGGGAGCCTGGAGCTTCGCGGAGAGCCCGGGGCTGACCCAGCGGCAGCGCCAGCTGCCCGGTTCGGCCAGGGCCACGAAGAAGTCGCGTTCCCAGCCCGTGTTGTAGATCGTGGGGTCGTGCTCGGAGTAGGGGATCTGCACCGGGTACCCGCCGGGAGCGTGCAGCACCGCGAAGGAGGCCCCGGCGATCGGCCAGTAGGGGTTGATGTCGAGTTCCATGCCCTCGGTCGCGCCCGCCGCCAGGAGCGCCTCGGCGATCTGGGTGGCCGACACCTGGGTCATGGTCGCCACGTAGACCAGGTTGCCGTGCGCGTCGACGCCCAGGGCCGAACGCGGTTGCAGCGGGGAGTTCTTGAGCGGCGAGCCCCACTCCGACACCAGGTTCGTCCGCGCCGCCGCGGTCAGCTGACCGTCGGCGATCATCGGGCCGAGGTTCTGGCGGTAGGCGATGGCGTGGAAGTGCGCGCCCGGGAAGCCGGGCTCCCACAGTCCCATCCGCCAGTGCCCCGCCGCGTCGAGGGCGATCGTCATGTCGCCGGGGACCATCGGCGAGGTGACCACGCCGTCCACCATCGAACCCCCCGCGTGGGCGTCCGCCTTGAAGCCGCCGTTGAAGACGGCCACCACGCCCGCGAGCCCCTCGCTGGCCCAGTCGATGGCGTCGAGGGCGTCGGCGGGTACCTCCCCCGCCCGCGTGGGCGGGTCCTGGCCGCCGACGTGCCAGCGCAGCAGGGTGGTGCGCGCGCGCAGACGGATCGCCCGGAAGTACACGCTGCCGACGTCGAGCATCCGGTAGTCCACCATCACGCCGCGCGCCGAGCGGGTGGCCACCTGCCAGCCCGCCTGCGCGGCTTCGGGGGCGACGGTGGTGGTCGTGGTCGTGGTGGAGGTTGAGGTGGTGGTGGTCGTGGTCGTGGTGGACGTGGTCCGCAGGCCCACCGCCGTGCCGACGCCCACGACGGCCACGAGGGCGCCGAAGAGCAGTAACCTCGTCGCCCTCACCGTGGCGACCTATCTCAGCGCGGGATGCGTCGGACGCCGCTGGGGCTCGCCTCGTCCTCGGCGACGGGCTCGCTCACGAAGGTCGGGATCGCGACGGCCTCGTGCTCGTGCTCGTGCACCACGTCGTCGACGTAGACCGGGGCCGGCGTCGCCAGGTACTCGCCCTCGGCGGTGCGCGAGACCACGTTGGTGGTCTTGCGCTTGCCCGCGCCCGCGAAGCCCTGCATCTCGCGGCAGATCTTGTAGGTCACCGGGTAGGCGATGATCGGCGTCACGATGCAGAGGATGCGCATGCTCCACAGCACCGTGTTGAGCGAGACGTGGAAGAAGTTCGCCATGACGTCGGTCGAGGAGGCGATGAAGAGCATCGAGCACAACACCGCCACCGTCACACCCGCGGCGGTGCGCTTGGGTCGGTTGCTCGGACGGTCCAGCAGGTTGTGCAGGGCGTTGTCCTTGGTGAACTTACGCTCGATCGCCGGCCAGACCATGATGAGGTTGAAGAGGATGCCCGGGAAGATCACCGCCGGGATCGTCACCTCGAGGGGGATGGTGTAGCCGAAGCTGTGGAAGGACCAGGCCGGGAAGATGCGTAGCGCCCCGTCGAGGAAGCCCATGTACCAGTCGGGCTGCACGGCGTAGGAGATGCGCGAGGCGGTGTAGGGGCCGAACTGCCAGATCGGGTTGATCTGGGCGAAGGCGCCCAGCAGGGCGATGGCGCCGGTGACCACGAACATGAAGCCCGTGGTCTTGGCCATGAAGACCGGGTACATCGGCGAGCCGACCACGTTCTTCTCGGTCTTGCCCTTGCCCGGGAACTGGGTGTGCTTCTGGCGCACCAGCAGACCCATGTGCGCGCCGACCAGCCCCAGGATGACCAGGGGGATGATCAAGACGTGCAGGATGAAGAAGCGCGGGATGATCGCCGTGCCCGGGAAGTTCCCCCCGAAGAGGAAGAAGGCCACGTAGGTGCCCACCAGCGGGATGGACAAGATGATCGAGTAGGCGATGCGGATACCGGTGCCCGAGACCAGGTCGTCGGGCAGCGAGTAACCGAGGAAGCCGTTCACGATGGCCAGGATCAACAAGGTGGTGCCGATGGTCCAGTTCAGCTCGCGCGGCTTGCGGAAGGCGCCGGTGAAGAACACGCGGCCCATGTGCAAGACGATGGCGCCGACGAAGATGTCACAGGACCAGTGGTGCATCTGGCGCATCAACAGCCCCCCGCGGACCGCGAAGGACAGGTTGACGCTCGAGGCGTAGGCCTCGGTGACCTTCTGGCCGTACAGCGGCAGGTAGCTGCCGGTGTAGGTGGTCAGGTCCTGGCTGGGGATGTAGTACAGGGTCAAGAAGATGCCGGTGACCAGCAGCACGACGAAGGAATAGAGCGCGATCTCGCCGAGCATGAAGGACCAGTGGTCCGGGAAGATCTTGTCGAGGAAGGTGCGGCCGCCCTTGGCGACGCCCAGGCGGTCGTCGAGCTCGTTGAGGGTGTGGCCGATCTTGCCGTAGGGACCGGCGCTCTCGCGCTGGGAACGCTTGGTGGTGACGGTCTGGCTCATGAGCGCTCCCAGAATCCGGGGCCGACGGGCTGGTTGAAGTCGGACTGCGACTGCAGGTAGCCCGAGGCGTCGAACATCAGGGGCAGCTGGGGCAGGGGACGCGGCGCGGGACCGAAGTTCGGGATGCAGCCGTTGGTCACGTCGAACATCGACTGGTGGCAGGGGCAGACCAGGAGCTGGAGCTCCTGCTCGTAGAGGCCGACCGGGCAGCCCAGGTGGGTGCAGAGCTTGGAGTAGGCCACGTAGCCCTGGGGACCCCAGGTCTCGCGACCCTTCTGGGTGGTGTAGTCCTCGTTGGAGAGTCGGATCAGGACGGTCTGGTCGACGGCCTGGCCGTTGTCGCTGTTCTCGAGGCCCTCGGGGTACACGGTGACGATCGAGCCGATGGCCAGGTCGTCTTGGTGCACGCGCCGCCCGGTGATGTCCACCAGGTAGGTCCCCTTGGCCCAGTCGGTGTGAAAGAGCGTGCCCTTGGGCAGCGGCCCGAGCGAGCGCACCAGCGGGAAGGCCGAGACGACGCCGAAGAGGCCCATGCCCGCACCCAGGAGTCCGCCGAGGAACTTGCGACGCTTGATCACGCCACCACCACGCTCGACGATGGCGGCGGCAAAGGCGCTGCGCTCCTCGGGCGAGCTGGCGGCCTCGTGGCGCTCCTCGACGAAGGGGCCGCGCGGCATGAGGTACTTGCCCCAGGCGATGAGCCCCACGCCCAGCAGGGTGGTCCCGCCACCCAGGGTGGCGCCCAGGGTCCACGGCGCGGCGTTCACCCAGTAGCAGGCGCCGAAGCCGGCCAGGAGGACCACGCCGAGGAAGAAGGTGACGGCGATGACCTGCTCGACGAGTTCGGGCCGACGCGCGGCCGGCTGCAGATGCGGATCGTCCGCGGACACCGTGCTCAACTGCACGGGCGTGCGCTGTTCGTGCTCGCTCACTGGCGCTCTCCTACCCAGAATCCGACGAGGGCCAGCAGGCCCACGCCCAACAACAGTCCAACGAAGCCCTCGGCGACCGGACCGAGACCGCCCAGGCCGAAACCGCCCACGTTCTGGGGGTGTTGGATCTCGGTGGTGACGTACTTGACGATGTCGGCGACCTGGTAGTCGCTCAGGTTGCCGGTGAAGCGCGGCATGTTGCCCGGGCCGGTGCGGATCGCCTCGGCCACCTGGTAGGCGGGGACGTTGCGCAGCGAGGGCGCGAAGGTCCCGCTCGCCAGGGCGTCGCCGTCACCCTCGATGGTGTGGCACGCCGCGCAGTTCAGCGCGAAGAGCGCCGCGCCGTCGGAGACGTTGGCGTCCTTCAGGTTGACGCTGGGGATCCCCGGGTACGACGGGCTCAGCGAGTTGATCCACGCCGCGATGGCCAGGGCCTGGTTCTGGTCCAGGCGCGGGGTGCGGCGCTTGGCCTGCACCGCCGTGGGGTCGGCGGCGGGCATGCGGCCCGACTCGACCCAGAAGTCGATGGTCGCCGGTCCCAGCCCCACCAGGTCGGGGTAGGCCCCACTGGTGCCGTTGGCCGGGACGCCGTTGGCCTGGGTGCCGTGGCACGAGGCGCAGTTCTCCAGGAAGAGCGACTGACCCAGCGTGGCCAAGGAGGGCGAGGGCGTGGTGTAGGTGATCGCCGGGTCGCCGTAGCTGACGACCTGCCCCGCCGAGTTCTTGGTGACGGTCGTCGAGTTGGGCGTGCCGGCGTCGACCCGACCGGTCTGGTAGGGCGTGTGCGTCGTGGTCGAGGCCACGGCCGCGCTCGCCAGGCCCAGGACGGGACCGGCGACCACGAGGGCGGCGAGCACGAGGAACGGGGTGCGCGAACGACTCATGGACCGACCTACTTCAGCAGGAACAGGCTCGAGTAGAGCCCGATCCAGACGACGTCGACGAAGTGCCAGTAGTAGCTGACACCCTGGAAGGTGGAGAGCTCGCCCGGGTCACCCTCGGTGCCGCGCATGCGAAAGAGCAGGAAGAGCATCGCGACGAGGCCGAGGAACACGTGCAGACCGTGGATGCCGGTGGTGATGTAGAAGACCGAGCCGTAGGAGTTCGTGTACCAGCGCGTGGCGAGGTGGGTCCACTCGTAGGCCTGGTTGGAGAGGAACAGCGTGCCCATCACCAGGGTGATGATCACCCAGCGGCGCGCCTCGGCGCGACGGCGGTGCTCGATGAGCCACACCGCGTACTGCATGGTGAACGACGACGCGACCAGGATGATCGTGAAGACGCCCGACTGCAGCACGTCGAGGTGGGTGCCCTTGGGGGGCCACGCCGCGAGGTGCGCTCGGATGGTGAAAAGCGCGGCGAAGAGTCCCGAGAAGAACATCAGCTCGCTGCCGAGCCAGATCATCACGCCGATGGCCAGCATCGGAGGACGATCGTGGACGATCTTCTCTTGCTTCGCCAGGCTATTGAGGGGAATCGCCTGACTCACGCCTTACTTTCTACCAAATATTCGGAGGCACCCGTGACGTTGCGCACGAATATGACCTATTCCAGAGTCTCGGGCAGCTCGCCCGAGGCCAGAATCGCGAGCCGGCGCGTCGGACGGGTCATGGCCACGTAGAGCGTGCGCAGACCGCGCGGCGTGCTCGACTCGCCGGCCGTGGCGCCGCGACGGGCGATCTCACCGGGCTCCACCACGAGCGTGGCGTCGAACTCCAGACCGTTGGCGCCCTCGGCGCCCAGCACGACGAGGTCGGCGCCCAGGCCCCGGGAATCCTGGTCGCGCGGGTCCACCGCCGCCAGGCCGGCGTCGGTGAGGATGCGGGTGATCTCCTCGATGCGCGCCGACGCGACGATGACCGCCACCCGACCGGGGGAGACGATCTCGAGTTCGCGACGCACCGCCGCCACCAGCGCGGTGGCGAAGTGGGCGACCTCGACGCGCTCGACCACCGGTTCGAAGCCGGCACGACGCACCGGGCGTGGGGGCTCGAGGCCCACGCCCGAGGCCCGCAGGGTCGGCGCGGCGAAGTCCAGCACCTCCTCGGGGGTCCGGTAGCTCACCGTGAGGTCCACGCGGGTGGGGGCGCGCCGGGGCTCGAGGGCCTCGAGCACCGAGTTCCACGAGGCCGACGACGACGCGGTGGTCGCCTGTCCCATGTCGCCCACGATGGTCATCGACCCGGTCAGGTCGCGACGCTTCAAGACCCGCAACTCCATCGGCGAGAGGTCCTGGGCCTCGTCGACGACGATGTGGCCGTAGGTGACGAACTCGGCCTCGTCGAGCTCGGCGCTGATCGTGGGAGCGAGGCGCTGGGCCTCGCGTAGCGCCGCCGCCCGGACGTCGCTCGAGAAGGCGTCGAGGTCGACGCCGTTGAGGACGCCCTCGTCGGCGGGTCGGATGATCGAGCGGGGCCGCTTGCGCGGTCCCAGCAGGACGCGCGCCTCGTCGATCAGCGCGGCGTCGGCCTTGGTCCAGGCGATGTCCTCGAGGTTCTCGCTGCGGGGCCGCTCGAGCAGCGCGAGCTCCTCGTCGCTGAAGAGCCCCTTGCCGGCGGCGCGCAGCAGGGCCGGCGCTCCGAAGAGGTCGTGCAGGAGGTCCTGTCCGGTGAGGCGTGGCCAGATGCGCTGGAGCATCTGCTTGAACTCGTGGGTCGCGCGGATCTGGTCGGCCAACTCGCTGGCGCTGCCCGACTCGTCGCTGTGGTCGCGCACGAAACGCTCGTGGTAGCGCGCGGCCAGTCGGGCCGCGAGCTCGCGCCCCACCGCGCTGCGTCGCTGGTTGTGGTTGCCCGGACGGCGCCGCGCCCGCTCGACGAGGTCCGCGGTGTCCTCGGGACGCACTTGGACGATGGCGCGCCCGACGGGGATCGACACGACCTGGCGCAGCGGCCGCTGGCGGGTGCGCACGGCGCGCGCCAGGAGGGTGGCCATGCGCAGGTCGCCCTTGAGACGGTCGACCTCCTCGGTGTCGCGCCCGCGCACCTCGACGTTGGTCACCAGTCCCGAGATGGTCGAGAGGGTGACCCCGGACTCCCCCAGCGACGGCAGGACGTTCTCGATGTAGTTGAGGAAGAGGGGGTTGGGGCCGACGACCAGGACGCCCTGTCGTTCGAGGGTGGCGCGATGGGTGAAGAGCAGGTAGGCCGCGCGATGCAGGGCGACGGCGGTCTTGCCGGTTCCGGGACCACCCTGCACCAGGAGGACGCCGGGCAGCGGGTGACGGATGATCTGGTCCTGCTCGCCCTGGATGGTGGCGACGATGTCGCCCATGCGTCCGGTGCGCGCGCGACCCAGGGCCGCCAGCAGCGCCCCCGGCCCCCCCAGGGCGAGACCGCCCTCGAGGAGACCCTCGTCGGTGGCGGCGCGCTCGTCGCCGTCGGGCAGCTGGAGTTCGCCGGCCTCGTCGGCGAAGTACTCGTCCTCCACCCCCAGCACCTCGCGCACGCGGATCGCCACGTGGCGCCGTCGCGCCAGACCCAGCGACTCCACCCCGGTGGCGCGGTAGAAGGCCTCGGCGACCGGCGCGCGCCAGTCGACCACGAGGGGGTTGAGTTCGGCGTCGGAGACCGCCAGGCGTCCGACGTGGTAGGTGTCGCCGGGTCCGTCGGCCTTGTCGAGGTAGTCGATGCGACCGAAGAAGAGGGGCTGGTCGCCGATGGCCAACTGGTCGAGTCGGTGCAGGGCCGTGCCCATGACCACGTCGCGCTCCACCAGGTCACCGGCGCCGCGCATGTGGGCCACGGCGGCCGAATCGCGCAGGGAGCGGGCCTCGGAGCGCATGTGGTCCAGGGCGTCGAGCGCTCGGTCGAGGAACTCCTGCTCCTCGGCAATCTCGCGCTCGTGTGCCATTGAACGTCTCCCGGTCTCCAAACAGCGTCTGACGATTCTAGGGGACGGCGGGGCGGGGCGTCCGGTGGCGCCCCGAGCGCCCGGCCCCGCCCGCCGCGACCTAGGCTGAAAGTCGACAAAGGAGCCCCGTGAACGACCCCGTCTTCCTCCGAGCCTGCCGCGGCGAGAGCGTCGCGCACGTGCCCGTGTGGTTCATGCGCCAGGCGGGGCGCTCGCTGCCCGAGTACCGGGCCCTGCGCGGCACGGGCTCGATCCTCGAGGCCATCGCCGATCCCGCGCTGGCCTGCGAGATCACCCTGCAGCCGGTGCGCCGCTACGGGGTGGACGCCGCCATCTTGTTCTCCGACATCGTCGTGCCCTACCACGCCATCGGCTTCGGCGTCGACGTGGTGCCCGGGCGCGGGCCGGTCATCGCCCGACCCTTCCGCAGCGCCGCCGACCTCGGGCGCCTGCGCGACCTCGAGGCCCTCGACATCGCCCACGTCACCGACACCGTCGACCTCGTCGTCAAGGAACTCGCCGAGAGCGACACGCCCCTCATCGGCTTCGCCGGGGCGCCCTTCACCGTCGCGAGCTACCTGGTCGAGGGAGCGCCCACCCGCGACTTCGGGGTCATCAAGTCGCTGATGCACGCCGACCCCGCCCTCTTCGAGCGCCTCTTGGACCGCCTCGTCGCGATCACCGTCACCTTCTTGCGCGCCCAGGTCGCCCACGGCGCGCGCGCCCTGCAGCTCTTCGACTCCTGGGCCGGGTCCCTCACCCGCGACGAGTACGCGCGCTTCGCCCTGCCGGCCACCCAGCGCGTCCTGGCCGGCGTGGCGGACCTGGGCGTCCCCACCATCCTCTTCGGCGTGGGCACCGGGGAGTTGCTGACCCTCATGAGCACGGCCGGATCGACCGTGCTGGGCATCGACTGGCACGTGGACCTCGACGAGGGGCGCCGACGCGCGGCCAAGCCGGTCCAGGGCAACCTCGACCCCGCCCGCTGCCTCGGGGACGCGGCCCTGGGCGTGGCCGCGGCGCGCGAGGTGCTCGCGCGCGCGGGCACCGACGTCGGGCACGTCTTCAACCTGGGACACGGCGTGCTGCCCTCGACGGACCCCGCGGTCCTCGAAGCGGTCGTGCGCGTCGTGCACGACGAGGGAAGGGCGGGCGTGCGATGACCACCGGAGTACTCGTGATGGCCTACGGCACGCCGACCACGCCGGCGGACATCGAGGCCTACTACACCCGCATCCGCCACGGCCGTCCTCCGACGCCCGAGCTCCTGGCCGAGCTGACCGGCCGCTACCTCGAGATCGGGGGCACCTCGCCCCTGGCGGCGCGCACCGCCGCGCAGGTCGCGGCGCTGGCCGCCGCCCTCGAGCGGCGCGTCCCGGGCGGCTTCGACGTGCGCTTCGGCTCGAAGTACGAGCCCCCCCTCATCGAGGACGTCGCACCCGGCTTCGCGGCCGACGGCGTGGACACGGTCATCGGTCTGGTCCTGGCCCCGCACTCCTCGTCGATGTCGACCGACCAGTACATGTCGCGGGCGCGCGCGTCACTGGGCGAGGCCGTGCGCTTCGTCGAGATCGGGGCGTGGTGGGACGCACCGGGCTTCCTGGCGATCATCGCCCAGCGCGTCAACGACGCCCTGGCGAGCATCGACGCGCAGCGCCGCGACAGCACCGAGGTCATCTTCTCCGCCCACTCCCTGCCCCAGAAGATCCTCGAGAGCGGCGACACCTACCCCGAGCAGCTGCGCGCGAGCGCCGAGGGCGCCGCCGCCCTGGCCGGCCTCAGCCACTTCGACGTCGCCTGGCAGTCGGCGGGCCGCACGGCCGACCCGTGGATCGGGCCCGACATCCTCGAGGTGCTGCGTACCAAGAGGGCCCAGGGCTGGACCGACGTCGTCTCGTGCCCCATCGGCTTCGTCTCGGACCATCTCGAGGTCCTCTTCGACATCGACATCCAGGCCCAGGAGGTCGCCCACGAGATCGGTCTCCACCTGGTGCGCACGACGTCGCTCAACGACGACCCCGCCTTCGTCGAGGTCCTCGCCGACCTGGTCGGGAGCCGCGCGTGAGTCCCCGGCCCTCCATCGTCGTCGTCGGCGGCGGCATCGCCGGCCTGGCCGCCGCCTGGGAGCTCTCGGGCGGGGCCCGGGGGCCCCGCAGCGACGGACCGCGGATCGAGCTCGTCGAGGGGTCGTCGCGCCTGGGCGGCGCCCTGGCCTGCGAGGTCTTCGCCGGGCGCGTCCTCGACCTCGGCCCCGACGGCTTCCTCGCCCGGCGTCACGAGGCGACGACCCTGGCCGACGAGCTCGGGCTCGGCGAGCGGCTCGTGCCCATCGCCGCGTCGGGCGCCTCGATCTTCTTGAAGGGTGCCCTCGAGGCCCTTCCCGAGGGACTGGTGCTGGGCGTCCCGACCGACTACAAGGTCGTCAAGTCGATGAAGGGCCTGTCGTGGATGTCGCGCTGGGACGCGTGGCGTGACGAACACTTCCCGAGGAAGCTGACCGTCGACGGTGACGTCTCCATCGGGGCCATCCTGCGGGCCAAGCTCGGCAGCGAACTCACCTACCAGCTCATCGAACCCATGGTCGGGGGCATCCAGGCGGGCCGCGTCGACGAGCTCTCCGCCCGGAGCGTCTTCCCCGCCCTCTACGCAGCCGCCCAGCAGGGGGGATCGCTGATGAAGGCCCTGCGCAGCGCCGGCGGGCCCAGTGGCCTCACCGCCCAGCGACTGCTCGGGCCGCTCTTCATGTCCCTGTCGAGCGGCGTCGGCTCCCTGGTCGAGGAGCTCGAGCGCCAGCTGCGCGAACGCGGCGTGGTGATCCGCCTGGCTTCGCCGGTCACCGCGCTGCGCGCCACCCCCGCGGGGACCTACCCCTGGGAGGTGGACACCGCCGACACCTCGACCGGCGCGAGCGCGGTGGTGCTCGCCACTCCCGCGCCCGTGGCCGGCGAGCTCACCCACGGCCTCGACGAGGGCCTCGCGGCGCTGCGCAGCGTCACCAGCGCGAGCGCCGCGATGGTCACCATGGTGCTCCCCGCGGGCGAGACCACCCTGCCCCCCACGGGCACCGGGGTGCTCATCCCGCTCGCGACCCAGTGGGACAGCGACTTCATGATGACCACGGCGGTGACCTTCCTCGACCGCAAGTGGGAGCACCTGCGACGCGACGGGGAGATCCTGCTGCGCGCGCACGTGGGGCGCATCGACGACCGTCGCAGCCAGGTCCTCGACGACGAGCACCTGGTGGCGCGGGTCCACGCGGAGCTCGTCAGCGTCCTGGGCCGCGTCGGGACACCGACCGCGACCCGCGTGCAGCGCTGGCCGGGCGGTCTGCCCCAGTACTACGTCGGTCACGACGAGATGGTCGCCGCGGCGCGGCGCGCGCTCGCGCCCTACGCCATCCGACTCGCCGGCAACGCCTACGACGGGGTGGGCATCCCCGCGAGCATCGGTTCGGGACGCCACGCGGCGCACGAGGTCCTCGAACTGCTCGGACTCTCCTCGTGATCTGACGGGCGCGGGGCTACAAGTAGTAGCCGGAATGGATGTAGAGGCAGGGCACGCCCTCGGCGACGTACATCGCGTGGTTGCCGGGATCGTCCTCGAAGGCCAGGCGCACGTCGAAGCCCTGCGCGCGGATGTCCATCAAGACGTCGCGCTTGAACTCCGAGACGCCCGAGTAGTCGCCGAAGTCGCGGGTCACCAGCAGGTCCCAGCGCACGCGGAAGCGCTCGAGCCACTCGACGGTCTTGGCCTGGACCCGGCGGGGACGTCCGGTCACCAAGAGCACGGCCAGGTTGGCGTCGAGCAGGTCGAGCAGGCGCGAGGTCTCCTCGATCACGGGGTCCTCGTCGCAGGCGTCGAAGAAGGCCCGCCAGTCGCCCCCGCCGCGCAGGTGCTGACGACCCGCGGCGTCGGCGAGCACGCCGTCGATGTCCACGACGACCGCCGGGCCGGCGGGAAGGGGCCCGCGGCGCCAATACCAGTGTTCTTGAGGGTTCGAGGTGGTCACGGTCTCTCGCTGAGGAATCGAAGCAATCTCTGCGAGACTAGACGTAATGGCGGCGATTGAACGACACACGCTTCCGATCCCCTACGGACATCACGTCTACGTGGTCAGCGACCTCAGCCTCTCGACGCACACCCCGGCGCGCAGCCGTCCCCTGGCCGAGCTCGTCGCCCTCCTGGGCGACATCGACGACCCGGCGGTCGTGGTGGTCGCCGGCAACCTCTTCTTCCCGGCGCCCGCGGCGCGCTTGGCCGACGAGGTCCACGCCACCCTGGAACACCTCGGCGACCTGCGCCAGGCGCTCGCCGACTTCACCGCCCACCCGGGCCACCAGCTCTACGTCCTGCCCGGGGCCGACGACGCCGCCCTGGCGAGCGACGAGGACGCCCAGGCCCAACTGCGCGAGCTCGGCGTCGTCGTCGCCAGCGACCTCATGCTCCAGGTCGCCTCGGCCGACGGCGTCCGCGACCTGGCGGTGGCGGCGGGCTCCTACGCGCTGGACGTGTCCCACGTGGACGCGGCCGACCGCGCCGACGCCGACCGCCTGGAGGACCCCGCCGCCCTGGCCGGCTTCGTCGCCTCGCGCGTGCTCTATCGACGACTGGGCGCCTGGGTCTGGGCGGTGCTGGCCCTGATCGTGGCGGCCGACCTCTTCAACTCGGCCGCCCGCCTCGTCGGGCACTTCACCCACCACGTCTACGACGTGCGCGCGCCCCACTCCTCCACCTTCTGGGGCAACCTGATCATCAACCTCATCGTGCTCGTCGTCGCCGAGGCGCTGGTGGTGGCCGCCGCCGGATGGATCGTGCGTCGACGCTTCAACCGCTCGCTGCACGCCGACGTCGAGAGCGAGCCCCTCGCCACCACCCTGGTCGACGGCGTCGAGGCCATCGAGTACGCCCGGCGCATCGTCGAACGCGGCGGCGTCGGTGCGGTGGTGGGGGGCGCCCCGCGCCCCGCGCTGGCCTTCCTCGACCGCGGCGTCTGCTGCGTGCCGGGTCCCTCGCGCACCGTGCTGGTCAAGCGCGAGGGGCGCCTGGGCCTGCCGCCGGTCTTCACCTCGGTGTCGCGCCTCGGCGTCGTGGAGATCGAGGCCGCCTCCAACGTCCAGGTCCGCCTCATCGGCGGCGAGTCGGCGCTGGCGCGCTCGCGACTCCTCGAGCGACTAGTGGCCGGAGCGACGACCCAGGTGGGTCCGCCCTCGGGGACCTCGACGCTCGGCAGTTGGCCGGTGGGCTCCCCCTTCCCGGTGACCGACGACCGGCTCAGCTCCCAGCGCCGCCAGCGCACCGTGCGACGCTGGGCCAGCGGTCTGCTGCTGCTCGACGGCGTGATCAACGTGGCGGTCACCGCGTCGCCGCCGCTCCGGTCACGCCTGCACCTGGTGCTCAACTACCTCCCGCTGGGCGTCGCCCAGTCGGCCGCCATCGTCACCGCCGTGGCGGGCATCGCCATGATCATGCTGGCGCGCGGCGTGCGGCGCGGGCAGCGGCGCGCCTGGTTCCTCGCGCTGGCCGCACTGGTGCTCACGATCATCGCCCACCTGGTGCGCGGCGGGTCGCTGGCGGCCTCGGTGGTCGCCGCGGCGCTGGCCGCCTTCCTCGTCCTGCAACGGCGCCACTTCGTGGGCGCGTCGGACCGCACCACCGCCCGCTCGATCCTGCCGCGCCTGGTGGGCGTCGCCGCCGTGGCCGTGGTGGCCGCCGCCGTGGGCATCGAGGCGGGGAGCCGCCACCACTACGTCCTGCCCGACTTCGGCGTGGTCGTGATGGCCTGCGCCGAACGGCTGATCGGCCAGTACAACATCGCCCTGCCCGACCGCGCCACCGACTTCGTCGACCCCGTGCTGTTGACCGTCGGCGTCTGCCTGGTCATCGCCGCCCTCTACGTCGTCACCCGCCCGGTGGTGGACCGGCGACTCTCGACCACCTCCACCAGCGCCGAACGGCGCGTGGCCGAACTGCGCGCGCGCGACATCGTGCGCCGCCACGGCCGCGGCACCCTCGACTACTTCGCGCTGCGCGACGACAAGCAGTTCTTCTTCTTCCGCGACTCGCTGGTGGCCTACGCCGTCTACGGCGGCGTGGCCCTCGTCTCGCCGGACCCCATCGGCCCCGAGGCCGAACGCACCGAGGTCTTCAACGCCTTCCGGGCCCACTGCGAGGCCCGGGGCTGGACCCTGGCGGTCATGGGCGCGGGCGCGGAGTGGCTCGGCACCTACCACGCGGCGGGCATGCACTACCTCTACCTCGGCGACGAGGCGCTCGTCGACTGTCAGAGCTTCAGCCTCGAGGGCGGCAAGATGAAGGGCCTGCGCCAGGCCTGCTCGCGCCTGCGCAAGCACGGCTACAGCGTCGAGTTCCTCGACCCCGCCGACATCGACCCCTCCCAGGTCAACGAGATCCTCGAGCTCATCTCCATGCTGCGTCGCGGCGAGGGCGAGCGGGGCTTCTCGATGATGCTGGGCCGGCTCTTCGACCCCAAGGACAAGGGACTGCTGCTGACCCTAGTGGTCGGTCCCGACGGACGACCGGCGGCGGCCTGCCAGTTCGTGCCCTCGCCGGCCATCAAGGGCTACTCGCTCGACCTCATGCGCCGCGACCCCGGCGAGCACCCCAACGGTCTCATCGACTACGCCCTGTGCTCGACCATCGAGTACCTGAAGAACCAGGGCGGCCAGGGGCTGAGCCTGAACTTCGCGGCCTTCCGCTCCGTGCTCGACGGCGAGCGCGGCGAGGGGACCTTCACCCGGGTGGAACGCTGGACCCTCAAGCGGCTCTCGGGCATCTTGCCCATCGAGTCGCTGTGGCTCTTCAACGCCAAGTACCACCCCCGGTGGCTGCCGCGCTACATCGTCTACCCGGCCGCCGAGAGCTTCGTGCCGGTGGTCGCGGCGATCCTGCGCGCCGAGTCCATCACCGAGTTCCCGGTGATCGGGCGCTTCCTCACCAACGACCCCTCCAACCGCCCGGGCACCGTCGTGCCGCCCGAGGTGCTCGCCGCGGCGCGCCGCGCCGACCGGCAGGTGGACCAGGGGGTCTGACCCGCTGGCTCCGGGGACCGCGCTAGCGGCGCAGCGGCTGCCAGGTGAAGCTCCAGCGCGCGGCGACGAAGCCCGCCACACCCCAGATCCCCAGCACGACGAAGGTCCGACCCATGAGGCCCGTGCCCGCCGTCGCCGACAACGCGGTCTGCATGGACTGGGCCAGGGGCTCCAGGGGCAGGTAGTTCGACGCGCTCACCAACCAGTGCGGCATGAGGGCCGGCGGCAGGAAGACGCCGCTGGTGAAGCTCAGCGTGATCGTGACGAAGGGGCCGACCGACGAGCCCATCTCCGGCGTGATCACCAGCCGCGTGATCGCCAGGGCGATGGCGGTGAAGCAGAAGATGCCGAGCAGGGTGTAGCAGAACATCGCGACCAGGGCCACCAGGCGCAGGTGCAGCCCGTAGACGGTGGCCGCGATGAGCATCATCACCGCCACCAGCCCCAGCGAGATGATCACGTTGAAGATGATCTGCCCGGCCAGGTAGGAGCCGGGGGGCATCGGCGAGGCGCGGAAGCGCTTGAGCCACCCGGCCTCGCGCGCGGCCACCACGGCGACCATGACCCCGGTGAAGGTGCCCAGCATCAGGCCGTAGGCGGTGAGCCCGCCGGCGTAGAAGGCGATGGCGCTGATGGGGTAGCCCGCTGCGGCCGCGATCTTGCCCTGGTGGGCGAAGACCCAGCTCAGGATCACCAGCAGACCCACCGGCATGATGATCCCGAGCGCCACCGTGCGCGCGCTGCGCAGGTAGGCCTTGAGGTTGTAGACCGCCTGGATCCAGCTGAGTCGCAGGAACCTCATTCGTCCCCCTTGGTCGCGCCCAGGAAGACGTCGTTGAGCGTGGGACGCACCACCTCGAGCCCGTGCAGCGGGGTCGAGGTCGAGCGGCTCCACTCGAGGAGGCGCCACAGCACCTCGTCGAGCTCCTCGCCGACCGACACGCTGGCCAGGTCCTCATAGCAGTGGAAGTGCGCGCCGGCGACCTCGCGCAGGGCCGCCAGCGCCACGCCGCCGGGCATCTCGAAGCGGATGGTCGTGGCGCCCATCCCCTTGATCAGCGAGGCCGAGGTCCCCTCGGCCACGATGCGCCCGCGCGCCATGATGGCCAGGCGATCGCAGAGACGCTCGGCCTCCTCCATGTAGTGCGTGGTGAGGATCATGGAGGTCCCGGTGTCGCGCAGGCCCTCGATGACCTCCCAGAACTCGCGGCGCGCCACGGGGTCGAAACCGGTCGTGGGCTCGTCGAGGAAGAGCAGGTCCGGCCGCCCGACGATGCCCAGGGCGACGTCGACGCGACGCTTCTGACCGCCCGAGAGGCGCCCGACGCGCTCGCCGGCCTTGTCGCTCAGCCCCACCAGGGCCAAGGTCTCGTCCACGTCGCGCGGGTTCGAGAAGAAGCGGGCGAAGAGCGTGAGCGTCTCGCGCACCGAGTGCAACGGGTCGAAGTCCGACTCCTGCAGGACCAGCCCGATGCGGTCGCGCCAGTCGCGGTGCGCGTGCAGGGGATCGCGACCCAGCACCCGCACCGTCCCCCCGTCGGGGCGCAAGAAGCCCTCGATGGTCTCGATGGTCGTCGTCTTGCCCGCGCCGTTCTCGCCCAGGAGGCCGAAGATCTCGCCCTCCTCGACGTGGAAACTCACCCCGTCCACCGCGGTGAGGTGGCCGAAGCGCTTCGTGAGGCTCTCAACCTCGATGACGCGGCTCATCGCGTCGCCCCCGACGCCCGCGACGTCCGGCGTCGCCTCGTGACCTCGACCGTACTCACCGTGCTCCTTGGCCGCCGCGGCCTCGAGACGACACGACTCCCGAGCACCGCGCCCCCAGTCGGGGACCGGCCTCCACCCCCATTGTCGTGGCCCGTCGCCGGCCCCGACAGGGCCAAAGGGCATATCGCTCCGTCGCTCACCAGAGACGCCGACGAGGGGCTCCTCACGCCGCGCCCGCTCCCGAGCGCGCGAGGGCGACGAGGTGCGGACCGCCGCTCACTTGACCTTGGCGTAGGCCCTCACGACGAAGCCGCGGAACTGGCTGAGCGAGACCGACGGGTAGTCGGTCTCGAGCACCGCGAAGATGACCGAGCCCTTGCGCACGACGGCGTAGTACGACATCACGGTGTAGTGGGCGCCCTTCACCTCGATCCGCTAGGTCACGCTGGCGGTCCCGAAGCGGCCCACCGTGACCGGGCGCACCGTGCCCGTCACCCGGTAGCCGTCCAGATCGCCGGAGATCGACCGGCAACTCGCCAGTCGAGAAGCGATCTTCGAGAACGCGCTCGCCGTGCTGGAGTACGTGGTCAAGGTCTCCACCACGAAGGGCAGGTCACTCTTGGCCACGAAGTAGACCTCGAGGTAGTTGGTCTCGTTGACCTTCGCCGGTTCGAGCAGGTGGGCCAGGCACCCGAGGCGCGGATCCCCGACCGGCGCGTGGGTGAACCATCCCGCGGGCATCTGGCGCAGGGTCAGCGCGTCCCCCCTCAACTGCGTCGCCGACATCGCCCCGGACGGTCCCGCCGCCACCACGTTCATCGACACCATCATCACCACTGCTGCACACGACACACCCCAGCGACGTCCCATAACGCCCTCCTCGTCCCACTCCCAGCGCTACACCTCGAGCACGCGACGCACCAGTCCCGTTGGTCACAACTCGAGCGGCGGCGGCGTCGCCATTCTCGCGGCGCAACGTGCACCGGCCGCGCGACGCCTCAGGCTTTGGAGGGGCCGTCGCCGACCCGCCGGTCGATGGCGGTGATCGAGCGCACCGCCACGAGCAGGACGAGGCCGAGGACGGCCACGACTGCCCCGGGCGCGGCGATGGTCGTGCGCACGCCCACGCGGTCCGCCACCAGGCCGGCCAGCGCCACGCCGACCGGCGACAAGCCCAGGGAGACCACCCAGTCCACCGAGGAGACCCGGCCGAGGATCTCGCCGGACACCTCGGCCTGCATCAGCGACTGCCACAGGATGTTGCCCAGCATCAGCAGCGCGCCCATCACCACCACCAGGGCGACGGCGAGCCACACGACGTGCGAGAGCCCGAAGGGCACGGCGAGCAGGGTCCCGACCGACCAGGCCAGCCACATGAAGCGCACCCGGCGCCGCGGCTGGCGGCCCATCATGAGGAGGGACCCCAGCACGCCGCCCAGCCCGAAGGCGGCGAAGGCGAGCCCCACCACCCAACTCGAGGTGTGCAGGACGCGTCGGAAGTACAGCGGCACCAGCACCGCCGAGGGCGCGAAGACCAGCGCGTTGACGAGCCCCGCGATCGAGATGGTCCAGATGATCCACGGCGTCCGCCGGCAGTAGACGAGGCCCTCGGCGATGTCGCTCATCATCGAGTGCGGCGACGGCGAAGGGGTCGGCGTGGGTCGCATCGCCGCTAGGCAGAGCGCCGAGACGACGAAGGTGCCGGCGTCGACGACGAGCGCCCACGACGAGCCGATGGTGGAGGCGATGACGCCGCCCGCCAACGGACCGATCAGGCCCCCGGCCAGGGTGCCCCAGAGTCGGCTCACGGAATTGGCGGCCGTGAGCTCGGACACCGCGACGATCTCGGGCAGCAGCGCCGTCGAGGCGGGGAAGAAGAGCGCGTCGAAGAGACCGAAGAGGAAGGAACCGACGAGCAGCTCACCAAGGTCCAGGCGGCCGCCGACGGCCAGGGCGCCCAGGACCGCCGTGAGGACCGCTCGCGCCGCGTCCGAGGTCAGCGCCGCCAGGCGACGCGACACGCGGTCCGAGACCGCCCCGCCCAGCAGCAGGAACGCCACCGTGGGGACGAGTCGGGCCGCGACCACGAGTCCCATGTCGGTTGCGTTGTCGGTGATGGCCAGGACGAGCAGGGGGAGCGCCACGTTCAAGATGCCGTCGCCGAACTGAGAGACGCTCTGGCCGGCCCACCATAAGGCGAACTCGCGGTTCGAGAGCATCGTGCGAAGGGGGGACGCTAGTGCCACATCGAATGGTATCGACTCGCGACGGGTCGACCACGCCGTCGCAGCTCGACGCCAGGGCCTAGCGTCGGGGCGTGACCAGCGCGACGCCCGAGGAGACCCGACTGGCCGCGCGGCTGCGCGAGGGCGGCTTCGTGGCGGCCGAGGAGGAGGCGCGAGAACTGCTCTCGGCGAGCCGTGGTGACCGTGGCGCCCTCGAGACTCTCGTGCGGCGCCGGCTCCGTGGCGAGCCCCTGGCCTGGATCACCGGGGTCACCCGCTTCTGCGGCCTCGAGGTGGTCGTCGACCCCGGCGTCTACGTCCCGCGCTGGCAGAGCGAGGAGCTGGCGCGCCGCGCCGTCGCGTCACTGCCCCCCGACGGCGTCGGCGTCGACCTCTGCACCGGTTCGGGCGCGCTCGCGGCGGTGATGAGGCGCGACCGACCCGACGCGCGCGTGATCGCGACCGACCTCGACCAGCACTGCGTCGAGTGCGCACAGCGCAACGGCGTCGACGCGCGCCTCGGCGACCTCTTCGCCCCCCTGCCCTCGTCGTGGCGCGCCGCGGTGGACGTCGTCGTGACGGTCGTCCCCTACGTCCCGAGTTCGGAGTTGGTGCACCTGCCGCGTGACACCTTCGCCTTCGAGTCGACCCTCGCCTACGACGGTGGCGATGACGGGACGGCGACCCTGCGCCGCGTGGTCGTCGAGGCCCCCCGTTACCTTCGACCTGGTGGGACCCTGCTCCTCGAGCTCGGTGGCGAGCAGGCTCACACCTTGGCTGAGGAGCTCGAGAGGCAGGGCTTCGACGCCGCTGAAACCTTCGTCGACGAGGACGGCGACCTCAGGGGACTCCAAGCGACGTGGCGCGGGATCGAGGCCTGAGTCCCTCCCGCGGACTCGATGCTCCCGGCGGGTAAGTCCCCTTCGATTGGTGACAGAATAAAGATGGGATGTCACTTCGATAGGTCCCGAGGGAGGGTCGTGAGTTCGCTGGATCGCTTTCGTCGTGGGTTCGCCCTGGTGGGGGTGGCGGCGCTCCTGATGTCGGCGCTCTCCACGGGCGCCGGCGCGGCGCGGCGCGCGAACGCGGCGGACGCGAACGGGTCCGTCACGGGCTCGAGCTACCTCTCCGGGCTCATCCATCGCGTCCCCTACCCCGCGGGGGCGATTCGCCTCGCCACTCCCGTCGCTCCCGTCGCTCCCGTGACGGGCACGTCGGTGACGACCACCCCCCTCGAGCTGACTCGCTACTACCTCCTGCCGGCCAGTTTCGACGTCGCGGCCTTCACCACGGCGCACCTGGGCGGTTCCGCCACGATGACGAGCGCGTCGTCCCCCGAGACGGGCGTCACCTCGACGCAGTACTCGCTGATGTCGCTGTGCGCCGACCGACACGCCACCTACTGCGCGCTCACCGAGAGCGTCCTTCGGCTCACGGCGCGCGCCCAGGAGCTGCGCGTCGACGTCAGCGTGATCTGGATGCCCGTGCACGTCGTGCTCATGCCGATGAACGGAAGGGTGACGGTGACGGGCTACCGATCCATCTCCTGGCTAACCACCTCCCACGGTCCCGTCTCGCGCCAGCTCACGGCGACCCAGGCCAGGGAGTTGCGCCGCGACATCGCCTCCCTGCGCGGCGCCACCAGCGCCATGTGCACGGAGGACGCGATCCTCTACCGCATCACGGTGAGCGTCCGGGGCGTCACCACCTGGACCGGCGTCGCCGACGAATGCCCGGGGATCCTGACGACCACCACGCAGGGGCACGCCACCGTCCTCAACGCCCGCTCGTGCCCCCTGGACACGCTGGTGTCGTCCTTCTTCGCCGGCACCTCGGCGGTGGGCACCCGCAACGGCCTCAAGGTGTGTCAACCCTCCTGGTGACCGGCTAGCGCCTCGTCGTCCGCGCGGGCCCGCCCACCCCTAGGTTGGCAGGGTGCGCGAAGGACGAGAACAATGACCTTGCTCTGGGCGGCGGTGCAGCAGGCGTGGGAACCCTTCGTCCTCGTCGTGGGTCTACTGCTGATCGGGCACCTGGCGGCCAAGGACGGACTCTTCGAGGTGGCCGGTTCGCGACTCGCCGACTTGCCCGGCGGCCCCGCGGTCCTGCTGGTCGCGCTGATGCTCCTGGTCGCGCTGGTCACCGCGGTGCTCAACCTCGACACCTCGATCGTCTTCCTCACTC
>CAIORQ010000087.1 GCA_903860745.1 uncultured Actinomycetes bacterium
CATGATGATCCCGTTGCGGACCGGTCCCACGATGGGGAAGGTCGCCTCGGGGATCGACGCGTTCAGGGTTCCCGGAGCGAGGGCGGCCGGGGTCAGGCCCAGGCCCTCCACCGCGGCGATGGTGGCGGAGTTGAGGGCGACGGTGGTGTAGCCCTGGCCCTCCTCCTCGTGGTGCCAGCCCCAACCCCAGCCGAAGCCGTGGCCGAAGTGGTACCCGCTGGCGCTGGCTGCGCCCGGTGCCGCGACGAGAGCGAGTCCGCTGACGAGAACGGCGGAACTGAGCAACGCGGCGATTCGATTCTTCATCATGCGTCTCCTTTGAAGGTGTGAGAGGAGTTCCCCCCGGTGGCGATCGCCACCACTCTGTCTTCGCGGCCGCGGCCGCGGCGGCCGCGGTTGCATGTTTCTCGGGAATCGTGAGGGCGCCCGCCTGAGCGGGACAGCGTCGGACTAGCCCTCGGTCAGGGTCCCGCCCGGTACCATGGCCAGTTCGGCGTGGTTGAGGTGTTGCTCGTGGTCCGCGGGGGCGGCCGGGATGAAGATCGCCGCCACCACCGCGAGCGCCGTGCAGCCGGCCAGGAACATGAAGCCGTGGCTGTAGCCCGACTCGGCGGGCGCGCCCGATGCCAGCATCCGGGAGGTCACGATGCTCGACATGACCCCGGCGCCGACCGCACCACCGATGGTGCGGATGTTGGCGTTCATGCCGCTGGCGATGCCGGTCTGGTGGGCGGGTACGGCGCGTACGATCAGGTTCGACATGGCCGAGAAGGCGAGTCCCAGGCCGACGCCGAGCAGGGCGCTGGCCAGGTAGACCTCCCAGGACTTGGCGTGGGCGAGTGCGAGGACCAGGTAGCCGCCTCCCGAGACGGCCGACCCGACCACCACGGCCGCCTTGGAGCCGAAGCGCTCCGCGATCCGTCCCGAGTAGAGGCCGACGAAGAACATCCCCAGGGTGAGGGGGATCAAGAACAAGCCCGACGCCACGGTGCTCGCGGAGAATCCGTAACCCACCGAGCGGGGCGTCTGGACGAACTCGGGCAGGAAGGCCATCACCGAGTACATCCCGACGCCGAAGAGGAAGGCGACGAGGTTGTTGGTCCACACCGCGGGGATGCGCATCATCTTCATGTCGACGACCGGGTCGTTGACCCGCAGCTCGACCATGACCCACACGACCAGCAGGAGCACCCCGAGTCCGCCCAGGGCGAGGGTCTTCGTGGCGAGCCATCCCCAGGTGGGGGCCTCCGAGACGGCGACCAACAGCGCGACCAGCCACGCGGACAGCAAGGCGACCGCCCAGAGGGAGATCCGTCCCGGTGTGCGCACGGGGGATTCGGGCACCAAGAAATAGGTGAGCACGGCGGCGATGGTGGTCATGAAGAAGGGGATCCAGAACAGCCAGTGGAGGCCCAGGTGCTCGAGGATGGGACCCGCGACGATGAGGCCGGCCCCGCCGCCGACCGCGGTCATGGCCGCGATGGTGCCGATGGCCGAGGCCAGCTTCTCTCGCGGGAACTCGTCGCGGATGATGCCGAAGGCCAGGGGCATGACGCCACCGCCGATCCCCTGCACCACGCGCCCGATGATCAGGACCGTGACGTTGGTGGCGAGTCCGGCGACCACCGAACCCAGGGAGAGCGCGACGAGCGTGGCCACCATCACGTGCTCCTTGCCCAGCATGTCGCCGACGCGCCCCATGACCGGGGTGAAGATCGAGGCCGACAAGAGGTAGGCGGTCACCACCCACGTGACGGTGTTCTGGGTGGTGTGCATCGAGGCCTGGATGGTGGTGAGCGCGGGGATCACCAGGGACTGCAAGAGGGCGTAGGCCGAGACCCCGAGCACCAGGACGCCGAAGGTGACCTTGTAATTGGCGCGTTCCAGGGTGGTGGTCATGGTGGTCCTGACGAGAGAGGGGCGGTGGACGGCTGGGCGGGCCGGTGGACCCGCTCGGAGACGTCCCGGTCAGCGGGGCGCACGCGAATGAGCCGCGAGACCGGGAACGTCGACGCATCCTACCGGGGCTCCCGATCCGCTGGTGCGTCACGGCCACGGACGTGCGCTGGAGAAGGAGGTGAGGTCTCACCGCGATAGTGACCTTCGTCCCGCGCGGTTCTGGCGGGCGAGGTGTAAGCCGAGTAGTGGGGGACACTGAGTCGCGAGTGGTCAGTCAACGCGACAGAGAGAAGGCCTCCAATGGAAAAGGTCCTGATCCTCGGTGGTGGAACCGGTGGGACGCTGTGCGCGAATCGATTGCGTCGGATGTTCTCGCCGGAGGAGCTCTCGATCACGGTGGTGGACGAGAACGACGACCACCTCTACCAGCCGGGTCTTCTCTTCGTGCCCTTCGGTGCCGGTGCCGTGAAGGACATCACCCGCCCGAGAGGCGAGCAGTTGCGTTCCGAGATCGGCTTCGTTCGCGAAGGCGTCGAACGGGTCGAGACGAAGGACAACCAGGTCCACCTGTCCGATGGGCGGGTGCTGGACTACGACGTGCTCGTCGTCGCCACCGGTACCGTGCTGGCACCCGAGGAGACCGACGGCCTGAGCGGACCGGGATGGATGGAGAAGGTCTTCACCTTCTACACGCCCGAGGGCGCCACGGCCCTCGCGGCGGCCCTGGACTCCTTCGCCGGCGGCCGCATCGTGGTCAATATCGTGGACCTGCCCATCAAGTGTCCCGTGGCTCCGCTCGAGTTCAGCTTCCTCGCCGACGCCTTCTTCCAGGAGCGCGGGCTCCGCGACCGGGTGGACATCACCTACGTGACGCCCCTGGACGGACCCTTCACCAAGCCCGTGTGCGCGCGAGTGCTCAACGGCATGTTCGCTGGTCGCCACATCAACTTCGTGGGGGAGTTCAACACCGCGAGCGTCGACGGCGAGGCCGGGACGCTCACCTCCTACGACGGGCGCGAAGTGCCCTTCGACCTGGCCGTGGTGATCCCGGTGCACAGCGGTGCGCCCTACGTCAACGTCTCGCCGGGTCTGGGCGATGAGCTGGGCTTCATCCCCACCGACATCCACACCCTGCAGAGCCTGGCCGCCCCCAACGTCTTCGCCCTGGGCGACGCCGCCGCCGTTCCCACGTCGAAGGCGGGATCGGTCGCCCACTTCGAGGGCGAGGTGCTGGTCGAGAACATCCGGCACTTCCTGGCGGGCGAGCCCTTGTCGAGCTCCTACGACGGGCACACGAACTGCTTCATCGAGACGGGTTTCGCCAAGGCCATGCTGATCGACTTCAACTACGAGACCGAGCCGGTCACCGGGCACTACCCGAGCACGGTGGGTCTGCCGCTGCTGAAGGAGTCGCGCGCCAACCACCTGGGCAAGTTGATGTTCGAGAACATGTACTGGCACAGCCTCCTGCCCGGGCGCGACCTGCCCGGGGTGACGAGCGCGATGCCGACGTCGGGCAAGCACCTGGCCGACGCCATCAGAAAGGAGTAGGGACATGACAACGCAGACACTCGCGGGAGTGGACGTCGAACTCAACGAGGAGGGCTTCTTGGTGAAGCCCGAGCAGTGGACCGAGGGGATGGCCGTCGAGTTGGCCCGCAAGGAAGGCATCGACCCCTTGACCGACCGACACTGGCAGGTCGTGCGCTTCATGCGTGACGAGTACTTCGCCAAGGGCACCGGTCCGACGGTGCGCGTACTCGGCAAGACCTCCGGGGTGACGGTGAAGGAGCTCTACGAGCTCTTCCCCAAGGGCCCGGCCAAGATCGCCGCTCGCATCGCCGGAATCCCCAAGCCCAAGGGCTGCATCTAACAAGGAGGTCACCGTGGGTGACAGCATCGAAAAGGTATCGATCATCATCTCCAAGGGTTCGCTGGAGGGCATCTACCCGGGTCTGATCATGGCCAACGGCGCGCGGGCCGAGGGCATCGAGGCCAACCTCTTCTTCACCTTCTTCGGCATGGAGGCGGTGTTGAAGAAGCGCCAGGACCACATCAAGGTGGCCACCGTCGGCAACCCCGGCATGCACATGGCCTCGGTGGTCGGGGCGCTGCCCGGAATGTCGGCCATCGCCACGCACATGATGGAGTCCAAGATGGACAAGCTCGACATCCCGGGGATCCCCGAATTCGTCGAGATGATCTCGGACACCGGTTGCGGCCTGTACGCCTGTCTGGCGTCGGTCCAACTCTTCGGCTTCACGAAGGATGACTTCGTCGAGCAGGTCCAGGACATCATCACGGTGGGCGACTTCTACGCCAAGGCCGCGGGGGGCGAGATCATCTTCACCTGAGTCCGGTGACGTCGTCGTCGGATGAAGGGAACTGAAGTGGACCCCGGAAACTGGACACCGACTTAAGGTTGAGCACTGACGCATCCTGGAGGTGCTCGTGACAACCAGACGGAATAAGTTCAAGCCTGATTTCAAGGCGAAGGTGGCTCTCGAAGCCCTGAAGGGAGACAAGTCAACGGCCGAGTTGGCCCAGATCTTTGGCGTGCATCCCGCGCAGATCTCCGCCTGGAAGAAGCAGCTGCTCGAGTCAGCATCGAGTGTCTTCGAGGGCAAGCACCCCGTCAAGTCTGACGTCGACACGGACGAGCTCTACAAGAAGATCGGAAAGCTTGAGATGGAGCGCGATTTTTTAGCGACGCGGCCCGGGATCAGTTCTCGTCTCACCAGAGACGAGAACTGATCGATGCCGGCCTAGGGTTACCCGTCGCGGACCAGTGCCGACTGCTCTCCCTGGCGCGCTCGACCTATTACTACGAAGGGGCGAGCGAGACTCCGGAGAACCTGGCCTTGATGCAGATCATCGACCGGCTCTACCTGGCGCACCCCGAGAACGGCTCGCGCATGATGGTGAAGGTCCTCAAGCGAATGGGTCACGTGGTGAACCGCAAGCGGGTCCAGCGCCTGATGAACCTCATGGGTATTCACTCCCTGGCACCCCAGAAGAAGACCACCATCCCTCACCCCGAGCACGTCAAATACCCCTACCGGTTGCGCGGTCTCAACATCGACCACCCGAACCACGTGTGGTGCGCCGACATCACCTACGTCCCCTTCAAGAAAGGATTCCTCTACCTGGTGGCGGTGATGGACTGGCACTCGCGCAAGGTGCTCTCTTGGCGCCTGTCGAACACCATGACGCCCGACTTCTGCGTGGCGGCCTTAGAGGAGGCGCTCGCCCTCTACGGCATCCCCGAGATCTTCAACACCGACCAAGGATCCCAGTTCACCGCCACCGCGTTCATCAAGGTGCTCCTCGACGCCAAGATCACCATCTCGATGGACGGGGTGGGGCGAGCGATCGATAACGTGTTCATCGAGCGACTCTGGCGCACGATCAAGTACGACCACATCTACCTCAACCCCGCCGAGAGTGGCAACGCCCTGCGCGACGGGCTCGAGATGTTCATCGACTACTACAACGAGGACCGGCCCCACAGCGCACTGGGTGACGCCACGCCCGATGAGGTCTACTATCGATCAAGGCTTCAACAGCGAGCCGCCTAACTCGCTGCAACCAACCCGCTCAACTCTTAAGTCGGCCAACGGGCTGTCCAAGGATTGGGGTCCACTTCAGTATTCCACATACGCATATGCACTTTGCCCTGCAACTATGGCAGGACCCTCCCAAGTCGTTCCTGCAGGATAATCCTCAGTCCAAAACTTGTATACGGGAGTTGAACTTGCAATGGAGTCTGCACCAGCCTGAATTAGGCTGGTTTCACCAATGCCAGTCCAGAATGATGTGTCAGGGGCGTCAGTCCATGCAGGATAGCTGGAATCACCCAATACACTTGGCTGGACCCATTGAGATTGAGACCAAGTAAA
>CAIORQ010000088.1 GCA_903860745.1 uncultured Actinomycetes bacterium
CCCTGGTCACTACATGCGGTTAGTTGTGGGCAACCTGCTTGATCGCACCGTTCTGGACCAGGTAGAAGTCGATCTGACCCTTACCCGAGCCCACGAGGTTGCCATCGGACTGGAACTTGATGGTTCCGGTGATGCCCTTGTAGGACGTCCTGTGCAGCTGGTTCTTCAGGTTGTAGCGGATCGTCGCGAGACTGCCCGTCAACTTGATCTTCGCCAGCGCCGTGATGATGATGTTGGTCGCGTCGTAGGACTGCGAGGCGTACAGCGCCGTCGAAGCCTTGAACTTGGACAACTTGGTGTACTCAGCGGCGAGCTTGCCGGACAGGACGCCCGTCGTGCCCCCACCGGCAGCGCTCAGCCACACGCCGTTGGCGTCCGACGAAGGCTGCGTGGCGGTGATCAGCGCACTGGACTCCGAGCCGTCACCCGACATGATGGCACCCTTGTAGTCGGCGTTGCTCAACGCGGTCAACAGGAGGCCGAAGTCGCAGTAGTACCCACCGTAGAACACGGCCTTGGGTGCGGCGGCGACGATCTGAGTCGCGGCAGCGGCGTACTCCGACACCGGGGCGTAGCCCGGCGAGCAGGTCTGCGGCAGCGAGTTGGTCGTCACCGACGCCTTGAGCGCCTGGGCGTCCTGGGCCACCACCTGAGCGAGGCCGGCACCGTAGAAGGAGCCGTCGTCGATCACGTACAGGGTGGAGGCACCGTGGGTCTTCACCAGGAAGTTGGCGTCAGCCGCACCCTGGACGTCGTCACCATAGACCACGCGCATGAAGTTGTTGTTGCTGATGCCGGTGGTCAAGGCCGCAGCAGTGGCCGAAGGGCTCACCGTCGCGATGTTGGCGGCCGAGTAGTAGGGCTCAGCGGCGCGGGTGGCACCGGAGAACGCCGGTCCGACCACGGCGACCAGCTTCTTGTTCGCCACTGCGGCCTGGGCCTCAGCGGGCGAGTAGGTGTTCGAACCCTGGTCGTCGTACTTCGCCAGCGCGAGCTTGAACGGGAGCTTGCCGGTCGCGTTGGCGTTGTTGATCGCCAACTGGACCGCGTACACCATGTTCAAACCAAGCTGCGCGTTGCTACCCGACAGCGGTCCTTCGTAACCGATATCGAAGGTGGGCTTGGCCGCAGCGCTCGATGTTGACGCGATGCCCAGAACCGGCACAGCCATCAACAACAGGGCGCTCGACGAGACCGCAGCCACCGTCTTGTTCAAACGAAACTTCATCCGTTCGTCTCCCTTATGTCTATCTTCAAAGTGCACTCCGACACGCCTCACGCCACTCCCCCGAAGGACAAAAACCGATGCGTATCCGACACACGGACCATTTTGGCCCTGCGCAACAGTAGCAGTGACGTCGTCGGGAACATAGTGCTTCGACCGGCTTCCGTATGAAGATTGGATGAAGCGAACAGGTGTTTGATTTGCCGCCCTCAGTGCTCTAGGCTACGAACAACTGTTCGTCAAGGGAGGAACCGATGGCTGAAGTTCTCACACCGATGAGGCGAAAGATTCTCGAATACATCGTCACCTGCCAGCGCGAGCGCAACTTCCCTCCGACCATTCGTGAGATCGCCGCCCACGTGGGCCTCAACGCCCCCGCGACCGTGGCCAACCACATCGAAGTCCTCAAGAAGGCCGGCTACATCGAGAAGAACCCCAAACAGCCGAGGACCTTGACCGTCCGACTCGACGCCGAGGAGACGACCACCGAGGCACCGACCTCCTTGCGTTTGGTGCCCTTCGTGGGCGACGTGGCGGCCGGCACGGGTGTCCTCGCCGTCGAGACTGAGCACGAACTGATGTCGGTCCCCGAGCAGTTCGCCGGTCGTGGTGAGTGTTTCGTCCTGCAGGTGCGCGGCGACTCCATGATCGAGGCGGGAATCCTCGCGGGCGACTTCATCGTCGTCCAGCGACAGGCGGTGGCGAACACGGGCGAGATCGTGGTGGCGGGGATCCCCGAGGGCGAGGCCACCGTGAAGCGCTACTTCCCCCAGGGGTCCCGCGTCGTCCTCAAGCCCGAGAACTCGTCGATGGAGCCGATGGAGTTCGACGCCGACGACGTCACCGTCTTCGGCCGAGTGATCTCCGTCCTTCGCTCCTACTGACGCTCGCTCGCGTGAGGCCGAGCTGCGCTACGAAGCCACTCCCCCAGCACGGTCACGAAGTTCTCGAGCTCATCGCGCGTGAGACGCTCGTCACTGCGGTGAGCCAGCATCGGATCACCCGCGCCGAAATTGGTCGCCGCGATTCCCATCTCGTGGAAGGTGGCGACGTCGGTCCAGCCCACCTTGCCCTCCGGCGCCCGACCCGTGAGCGCGACCAGTTTGGCCACTAAGGGATTGCCCAGTTCCGGGGGGGCCGGAGGAGCCCAGTCGAGGACTTCGAGCACGTCATCGGCACCCAGAAGTTCGCCCAGGTAGTGGCGCAACCACGACATCGCCTCGTCGCACGACCTGTCGGGGGCGACTCGATGGTTGAGCACGCACGAGGCGGCGTCGGGCACGACGTTGGGCGCCACACCGCCCTCGATGCTCACCGCCTGCAACTGCTCGACGTAGACGACACCGTCGATGGTCACCTCACGTGGCTCGTAGGTCGCCACGAAGGACAGCAGGTCCCCCAAGCGGTGGATGGCGTTTCGACCGGTGTGGGGACGAGCCGTGTGCGCGCGCACTCCCGCCAGGGCCACGCGAACCCGCAAGGTGCCCTGGCACCCGGCCTCGACGTGACCGTGCGTGGGTTCGCCGAGGATCGCCACGTCGGCCACGAGGAGATCGGGTCTCAGTTCGGCCACCTCCAACAGGCCGCTCTGGGACCGGGAGATCTCCTCGCGCGCGTAGAACACCCACGTGACCTCGACGCCACGCGACTCCGTCGAGGTCGCGAGATCGAGCATGCCGGCCAGGGAACCCTTCATGTCGCAGGCCCCGAGCCCGTGGAGCACGTCGCCGACGATCGTCGCGGCGCCCGCGTCACCCGGCACGGTGTCCAGGTGGCCGGCGACGAGGACCCTCGTCGCGTGGTGACCGGTCGTGCGGGCCACCACGTTGTCGCCGACTCGCTCGACGTCCAGCGAGTCCACCGCCCGCAGGCGTTCGTACACCAGACTCGCCAGGGCCCTCTCGTTGCCACTGACGGAGTCGACGCTGACGAGGGCGAGGACGTCGCCCAGGGTCGTCACGTCGCCACTCCGTGGTCGCGCAGCAGGGAGTTGAGGGCGACCTTGGAATGGCGCTCGTTCTCCTCGAGTCGCTTGATGATCAACACGCAGGGCAGGTAGAACTCCCCTCCCGCGTACTCGCGCCGGCGCTGCGCCGAGACGGCCACGCAGTAGTCCGGCACGTAGCCGCGCGAGACCTCCTCGCCCGTTTCGGCGTCAATGACCGGGATCGAGGGGTTCAGTATCGTACCCGCCCCCAGGACCGAGCCCTTGCCCACGCGGGCGCCCTCGACGACCATGCAGCGACTGCCGATGAAGGCGCCGTCCTCGATGACCACCGGCACCGCGTTGGCTGGCTCGAGGACGCCGCCGATTCCCACCCCACCGGCCAGATGGACGTCGGCCCCGATCTGGGCGCAACTGCCCACCGTGGCCCAGGTGTCGACCATCGTGCCGGGTCCGACCCAGGCTCCGATGTTGACGTAACTGGGCATCATGATGACTCCGGGGCTCAAGAAACTGCCCCGACGCGCCGACGCGCCCGGCACGACCCGCACTCCCCGGCGGGCGTAGTCGGTCTTGAGCTCGAGCTTGTCGTGGAACTCGAAGGGTCCGGCTTCGGTCGTGGTCATCTCGCGGAGACGAAAGAGCAGCAGGATGGCCTGCTTGACCCAGTCGTGGACCACGACCTCGTTGTGCTCGTCGATCTCGGCGACCCTCACCAGTCCGTCGTCGAGTTGGGCGATCACGAGCTCGACGTCGCGGCGCGCCTCCAGATGGGCGGGCGTGACGTCACCGATCTGTTCGTACCAGTGACGGATCCGGGCTTCGAGGTCGCTCATGGGCCCAATCGTAGTGGGGCCTAGGCGGATTCCTCGAGTCGCGACGCTGCGAGTTCGATGCGATCGTCGGGCTGGACCACCGCGACACGTACGTGAGAGGAGCCGGCCGGTCCGTAGAGTTCGCCGGGGCTCACGATCAAGGCGCTCGCTTCGGCGAGCCACTCGGCCAGTTGCCAGCCGTCCATCCCCTCGCGCGAGCACCAGAGGTAGAAGGAACCCTGCGGCATGGGGCATCGCACGCCCGCGGTCGCGAGCGCCTGCGCCAACCGGGCCAGGCGCCGGTGGTAGGTCTCTCGCTGACGCTCCACGTGGGCGTCATCGTCGTAGGCCAGGGCCACCGCCGACTGCACGGGCGCGGCCACCATGAGTCCGGCGTGCTGACGGACCAGGCGAAGGTAGGCGACGATCGCCGGGTCGCCGGCGTAGAAGCCGGCGCGAACGCCCGCCAGGTTCGAGCGCTTCGAGACCGAGTGCACCGCCAGGACGTTCTCGACACCGTGCTCGAGGATGGTGCGGGGCCGGTCGTCCCACGTGAAGTCGGCGTAACACTCGTCGCTGGCGACCAGCACGTCGTGGTCGCGACCCCAGCGGGCCGCGGCGCCGAGGTCGTCCAGTCGGCCCGTCGGATTCGACGGCGAGTTCGACCACAGCACCAGTGCACGAGCGGCGTCGAGGGGATCGATCGCACCCAGGTCGAGGGCACCGTCACGAAGCGGGACCTCGACGGCGCGCAGACCCGCCAGCGTGGCCCCCATCGCGTAGGTCGGATACGCGATCGCCGGATACAACACCGTGTCGCGTTCGCGGCGACGCAGGTGAAGGTAGCCGGCCAGCGAGGCGACGAACTCCTTGGTGCCCACGCAGGCCGCGAGGTCGGGTGCCGGCACGCCGAAGCGGCGCGTCATCCACGCCGCGGCGGCTTCTCGATAGCGCGGGGTGCCCGCCGAGGGCGGATAGCCCCGCGCACCGGTGGCCGCGGCCAACTCCTGCACCACGAAGGACGGCGGCGCGTCGACCGGCGTGCCGATCGAGCAGTCGATGGCCCCGCCGTCGTGACGTGACGCGAGCGCCCTGAGTCCCTCCAGGCGTTCGTAGGGGTACGGCGGTGGCTGGAAACTCACGAAGCCCTCCACGGGGCGAATCGGGCGGCCCCGACGTCGTCGAGCACCACCCGCAGGGTGACGAACTCGTCGTCGACCGAGGAGGCCAGCACTTCGCCCTCGCGGTGGGCCGCCGCCACCAGGTCGCCCCGGTCCAGGGGAAGCCTCAGGGTGATCACGCGGTCCCCCGTACGCAGCCGGTCGCCCACGGTGGCCACGACGACGTCGAGGTTCTCGCCCGTCAGGGCCGACACCCAGACGCTGCCCTCGTAGAGCTTGGAGAGGTCGCGGGCTCGAGAACCGGGCACGTCGGCCTTGTTGAAGACGAGCAGCTCGGGCACGTCCTGGGCGCCGATCTCGCTCAGCACGTCGCGCACCGCGGCGATCTGCGCCTCCGCGTCGTCACTGGCCCCGTCGACCACGTGCACCAGCAGGTCGGCCAGCTGAACGGACTTCAGGGTGCTCATGAACGCTTCGACCAACTCGTGGGGAAGGTTCGAGATGAAGCCGACCGTGTCCGTGACCAAGATGGTCTCGCCGCCGGGGAGTTGACGCTGACGGGTTCTCGGGTCCAGCGTCACGAAGAGTCGGTTCTCGGCCGCCACCCCGGCGTCGGTCAAGGCGTTGAGCAGCGAGGACTTGCCCGCATTCGTGTATCCCACCAGCGTCACCTCGCGGTGGCGCCCGCGGTCACGGCCCTGGCGCTGGACCTCACGGGTCCGGTCGATCTGCTTGAGCTCGGTGCGGATGTGGTGGATCCGGTTCACCAGACGTCGTCGGTCGACCTCGAGCTGGGTCTCACCGGGGCCGCGGGTGCCGATGCCTCCCGCTTGTTGCGACAAGGAACCACCCGCCCGGCGCAGTCGAGGCAGGCGGTACTGCAGGAGCGCCAACTCCACCTGAGCCTTGCCCTCGGGGGTGCGCGCGTTCTGGGCGAAGATGTCCAGGATCACCGCGGTGCGGTCGATCGCGGTACGACCCAGTATCTTCTCCAGATTGCGCTGCTGGGCGGGCGACAGGTTCTGTTCGAAGACCACGGTGTCGGAGTCCACCGCCAGGCAGATCTCCTTGAGCTCGGCGACCTTGCCCGATCCGAGGAAGGTGGCCGGATCGGGTGCGTCACGGCGTTGCACCACGCGCGCCACGACGTCGGCGCCTGCGGTGTCCACCAACAGGGCCAACTCATCGATCTGGTGGTCCAACTCTTCGGCGCTCACGCCCGGGAACTGGACGCCCACCAACACGATCTTTTCGCGAAAACTGCGATCGATCAGCGTGGTGGGGACGTACGTCACCCCCCGAGCCACTCCACGTTCGCCACGAATCGCACCGGACCCTCGAGACGCGCCGTCCCCTCGCCGAGGGTGACCTTGAGGGCGCCGCCGGGGTTGTCGACCGTCACCGCGGAGCCGGTCAGGCCGCGCTGGTGGCACACCGCCGCGGTGGCCACTGATCCCGTGCCGCAGGCCATCGTCCAGCCCACGCCGCGCTCGATGACGCGAATAGCCACGTGGGCCTCGTCGATGATCTCCACGAACTCCACGTTGGCGCCACCGAGTTGGACGGCCAGCTTGGCGGCCAACTCCTCGCGGTTGAGGTCGTCCCAGTCCGGGTTGTCGACCACCACCACGTGCGGGTTGCCCACGTTGGCGACGCCCAGCGCGCCCTCGAGGGTCTCACCCAGGGTGACCGGCCCCATGTCCACGCTGCCCACGCCGGCGTCGTCTCGCAGGTCCAGCGTCACCAGGCGCTCGCCGGCCAACGTGCTCACCCGCATCTCGCGGTCCGAGCGTCCCGTCGCCCGGCGCACCGCCGCCACCAAGCAGCGGATGCCGTTGCCCGACATCTCGGCGATGGACCCGTCGGCGTTGTAGAGGGTCATCGACAAGGTCGAGCCGAGGGAGGCGACGAGGAGCCCGTCGGCACCCACGCCCATGTGACGGTCGCAGACGGCCCGGGCGCGTTGCTCGTTCCACCACGGCGCCGAACCCTGTTCGACGACGTCAACCAGGAAGTCGTTCCCCGCACCCTGCCACTTTTGCAACGATCGAAAGGCCATCATCTTTAGTCTCGCACGAACCCGTCGGGACTCGTCAGGATCTCACCGAGACGCTGGGCCGCCTGGGAGGGCTCATCGAACCACTCCACCCGCGGATCGCGCCGGAACCAGGAACGCTGGCGGCGAGCCAGCCGTCGGCTCTGGGTAATCGCGTCGCTGACGCAGGTACCCAGGTCGACCCCCTCCTCGAGGTGACGGAGGAGTTCCCGGTAGCCCACGGCCTGTCGGGCCGTGCGGCTCATCCCTCGTTCCTTCAGCTCTGCGACCTCCTCTAGTAGTCCTTGCTCCATCCAAGCCTCGAAACGTCTAGCGATTCGCACATCAAGCACACCAACGTCACAATTCAGTCCGACTTGCATCACTCGCGGGGCGCCGTAGTGACGAAGTCCCTGGCCGTAGGACGAAAACGGCCTCCCGCTACCCCGCGTGACCTCGAGGGCCCGCACGACGCGACGTCGGTTCGTCGCTTCCATCTTGGCCGCCGCCTCCGGGTCCAGCCTGGTCAACTCCTGGTAGAGCTCAGCCACGTCCGCACCGCGCGACTCGATCTCGGCCACCACCTCGGGAAACTGGCCGGGGATGTCCAGGTCGTCCAGCACCGCGCGACCATAGAGGCCGGTCCCCCCCACGTAGAGCACGGAGCCACCGAGCGCCCACACCCCCTCAGCGGCGTCGCGAGCCTCGCGCTGGAACTGCGCGACGGTAAACTCCTCATCGGGATCGATCAGGTCCAACAGGTGGTACTCGACCTCCGCGCGTTGTTGAGCCGTCGCCTTGGCGGTCCCGATGTCCATGCCGCGGTAGACCGTCATCGAGTCCACGCACAGGATCTCTATCTGGCCACCGCTGGCCCGCGCGAGCTCGTGGGCCAGCGCTGACTTGCCCGTCGCCGTCGCCCCGACCAGGGCCACGGCCATGCCACCGTGGTTCCTCACGCGCCCGTCACGCTGAGGCGCGTCTTGTGGCGTGGTCCGCGCCGGACCCCCACCAGCTCGGCCATGAGGTGGTAGGGCGCCCCGTGGGTCACCGTGACGTCCACCAGGGAACCGGGGCGCAGCGGGTGTTCGCCGACCGGGAAGTGGACCAACTTGCCCTGACGCGTGCGCCCCGACAGCATCTGGTCGTTGCGTCGCGAGGGACCCTCCACCAGGACCTCTTCGCAGAGCCCCTCGCGCGCCTCGTGATGACGCAGCGCGGATCGATCCAGCACCTCCTTGAGACGCGAGAAGCGTTCGGCGATGGTCTCGGGCGCCACGAAGTCCTCGACCATGGCGGCGGCACGGGTCCCCTCGCGCGGCGAGAAGATGAAGGTGTAGGCCCCGTCGTAGTCAGCCTCGGCGACCACCGCCAGGGTCTCCTCGAAGTCGGCCTCGGTCTCGCCCGGGAAACCGACGATGAGGTCCGTGGTCACGTGGAGGTCCTCGATGCGCGAACGGGCGTCGGCGAGCCGCGCGAGGTAGCGCTCGGCGCTGTAGCCCCGGCGCATGGCGGAGAGCACCCGGTCCGAACCCGACTGCAGGGGCAGGTGCAGCTGCGGGCACACCGCGGGGGTCTCGGCCATCGCGGCGATGGTCTCGGGTCGCAGGTCCTTGGGGTGCGGACTGGTGAATCGGATGCGCTCGATGCCCTCGATCTCCCCCAGGGCACGCAGCAGGTCCGCGAAGAGCGGCCGACGGCCGGTGATGTCTCGACCGTAGGAGTTGACGTTCTGTCCGAGCACGGTGACCTCGGTGACGCCCGCGCGCGCCAGCATCTCGCCCTCGGCGACGAGGTCCTCGAAGGGGCGACTGATCTCCTCTCCGCGCACCGCGGGAACGATGCAGTAGGCACAGGTGTTGTCGCAACCCGTCTGGATCGTCATCCACGCGGCCCACGGCAGCTCGCGCACGGCGTAGAGCGCGGGAGCCATGTCGCGCGCCGCCTCGTGGTCGGGGACGTCCCAGACCTCCACCAGGGGGCCCTCGGCGGCCGCCCGCTTCAACAGCGCGGGTGCCGAGGCGAGATTGTGCGTGCCGAAGACGACGTCGACCCAGCCGGCGCGCTCGATGATCCGCTCACGGTCCTTCTGGGCCATGCATCCGCCCACGGCGATCTGCATCCCGGGACGACGCTCCTTCTCGGACTTGAGGTGGCCCAGTGCGCTGTAGAGCTTGAGATCGGCGTTCTCGCGGATGGTGCAGGTGTTGAACACGACGACGTCCGCCGACATCTCGTCGTCGGCCGGGACCAAGCCCTCGCCCACCAGGAGGCCGGCCAGACGCTCGGAATCGTGTTCGTTCATCTGGCATCCGAAGGTCCGAATGGCGAACGTCCTGGGCTCTGGCACCCCACCAGCCTAATCTTCGACCCCCGCGTCGCCCTCGTCGACCCCGCTCGCGGGACTACTGGGGCACGATCTCCTCGGGGACGTCGCGATGCAGGGTGACGCCCACGCCGGCGACCACGACGCAGGCCAGTCCGACCAACATCCACGGAGTCACCTTCTCGTTGAGCACGAGCGCCCCCATCACGAAGGCGATGGCCGGATCGAGGCTCATGAGCACCCCGGCCGCGGACGGGCTCAGGCGACGCAGGGCCTGCAGCTCCGCGGCGAAGCCCAACACGATTGACATCAGGCCGACGAGGGCCAGGCGAGCGCCGAGAGTGGGGTGCGACAGCACGAGGCTCAGGCGCGACAACGCCCACGGCAAGCTCACCAGCGCGCTCACGCTCATCGATATCGCGAGGCCTCCGAAGCCCGTGGTCGCGCCCCCCAGACGAGACGCGGCGAACACGTAGCCCCCCCAACCCAGGCCGCTACCCAGGCCGAAGAGCGCCCCGACCAGTGTGATGCCGCCTCCGGGGTGCGCCAGCAGGACGACGCCGGTGGCCGCCAGGAGCGCCAGAGCGAAGTGACCCAGGCTGCGTCGGCCGAACACGGCCACGCACAGCGGGCCCAGGAACTCGATGGTGACCGCGCTGCCCAGGGGGATTCGAGAGATCGCCTGGTAGAAGCAGATGTTCATGAAGGCCACCGTGAGTCCGAGCACGACGGCGGCGCGCCACTGCTCGCGACGCCACTGGCGCAGGTGCGGGCGGGTCACCGCCAACAAGATCACCGCCCCCAGGAGGAAGCGCCAGCCGCTGGTGGCCACCGGACCGAGCCGCGAGAACGCCGGTTGCACCAGGGCCGCCGACCACTGGATCGAGGTGGCCCCCGCCAGGATGAAGCCGGTACCCGCGAGCGAAGTCCGCGGCGAGGTCGACGCCACCTCGCTACGCGAGGTGCAGCCCGCGCCGATCGGCGTCGAGCTCCCAGACGACACCCGCCACCGAGTGTTCCACGAGGAAGTCGCGCGCGGCCCGGGCCACCTCCGACGAGTCGTCGGGGCCACACAGACCCAACATCGTCGAACCCGCGCCCGACCAGCACGAGCCCACCGCCCCGGCGTCGCGAAGCCGGGTGAGCAAGGCGTCGGCGAAGGGCAGGAGGCCCATGCGATAGGGCTGGTGCAGGTAGTCGTCCATGGCCCCCGGGGTGAAGTCCTCGCGGTTCGCGAGCCCGGCGATCAACAGCGACACCGCCCCCACGTTGCCGACGGCGTCGGCGAAGGACACCTCAGAGGGCAGTACCCGGCGTGCGTCCGACGTGGCCAGTTCCTGGTCGGGCACCACCACGACGAAGCGCCACGAGGGGTCGAGGGCCAGCGAGCGCGCCACGATGCCCTCGCGAGAACTGACACGGGCCACCACCAGGCCGCCCAGCAGGGACGCCGCGGCGTTCTCGGCGTGTCCGTCAACCTCCGTGGCGACCTGAAGCGACTCAGAGGACCCCGCCGCCGCGGCGGCGGCCAGCGCGAGCGACGCCGACGAGCCCAGGCCACGCGAGAGGGGGATCTCGGAATCGACGTGGATGGCGAAACGGTCGTGCCCCAGGACGCGTGCCGCGACCCGGGCGCCGAGGTGCCGCTCGTCGTCGAAGAGCCCCGCGCCGCAACCCGAGGTGGTGATCGAGAAACTCTCCGCCGCCTCCACCGAGACCTCGATGTAGCGCGTCAGGGCCACCGCGAGGGTGTCGAAGCCGGGGCCCAGGTTGGCCGAACTGGCGGGGACGCGCGCGAGCATGGAGTCAGGCTACGCGCTGCCAGATCGTCAGTGGGGTGAGGCGGCGAGCCACCGTCACCGGGATGCGCGAACCCGCACCGGTGCCCACGTCCAGCCAACCCACCACCGTCCCGGGTTCGACCACACCATTCTCGGGCAGGACCACGACCCGCGCGCCGACGCCCCCGAAAGCGGTGAAGGCGTTCACGGAGACCGCTCGTTGGGTGACGACGTTCACCCGCTGGTCGTCCCAGCCGATCGATCCCACCACGGTTCCCGCGGGCCACGACACCGATGTCCGGGACTGGATCACCGAGCGCTCCAGGGCGAGGGCTTCGTGCCCCGCCGGCCCCAGCAGGTCGCCACCGCGGGCGCCCAGCACCACCGCGTAGGCGATCTGGCTCTGTCCAGCCAGGTTGAAGGTCATCGCCATCACGTCGCAGCCCCCGGCGGCGTCGGTGCGACCCGACTTCACCCCGATCACGCCGTCCTGGCCGACGTAGGGGGTGAAGGAGCTCAGCGTCCCCGCGACCGGCAGGGTCACCGCGGGTTGGTCGACGATGGCGCGCACCACGGGCGACTGCATGAGGCGCGCGGCCAGCAGTCCCTGGTCGAGTGCGGTCGACACCGAGCCGGTGTCGATTCCCGTGACGTCCACGTAGTGGGTGCCCGTGAGGCCCAGGACCCGTGCCTGCACGTTCATCTCGGCCACGAAGTTCTGAGTGCCCCCGTAGGAGAGGTTGGCCAGCATGGTGGCGAAGTTGCCCGCCGAGTGCACGAGCATCCCCGCGAGGAGCTGATCCTCGCACAGGTGCTCGCCCACCGCGACCGCGGCACTCGACTGACCCTCCGCCTTGATCGTCTGGAAGTAGGTCACGTCATCGGCGTTGACGTTGAGGCAGGGGCCCGTCTGACCCACCGACAACGGCAGTTTCTGGAGCGTGACGTAGGCGGTCATCAGTTTGGTCAGGCTGGCGATGGAGACGACGGAGTTGTGATACGAACGCTCGACGCCCAGGCTCGGGATCACCACCGCCGCGCTGCCCACCGAGGGCCAGGCGATCGGCGTGGCGGCCGGAACGTCCAACTGTCCCAGGTCGGACACGAAGTTCGACGCCTGGTGGAGCAGCGGCACCTGCATCATGAAGATCATCCCGGCGGCCACCGACGCCCCCGCGCCCATGGAGAAGAGGCGCATCACGACACCGCGCCTCGCGGGGTGTTCAAGAGGCGACCGGGGCACCCCAGAACGTTACAGTTCATCAAGATACCCAGGTCCCTTGAGAACTTTGCGAGCCTTGGAGCCGTCGCCGGGGGCGACGACGCCCTCGATCTCGAGTTGGTCCATGAGCCGCCCCGCGCGCGCGAAGCCCACCCGCAACTTGCGTTGGAGCATCGAGGTGGAGCCGGACTGCGTGCTGATGACCAGCGCGCGGGCCTGTCGGTAGACCTCGTCGTCGTCGCCCGCGCCGCCCGAGGAGTCGCCGCGACCCTCGGGGACGTCCAGGGCCACCACGGTCTCGCGCTGACCGCCCTGGGCGCGCCAGTTCTCGACCACTCGTCGGACCTCGTCTTCGGAGACCCACGGCGACTGCAGACGCCGGGCGATGTTGCTCGAGGCGGTCACGAGGAGCATGTCGCCCTTGCCGATCAAGCGCTCCGCCCCCGCCTGGTCGAGGATGACGCGGCTGTCGGCCAGCGAGGAGACCGCGAAGGCCATCCGACTGGGCACGTTGGCCTTGATGACGCCGGTGATGACGTCGACGCTGGGACGCTGCGTCGCCAGGACCAGATGGATGCCGACCGCGCGGGCCATCTGCGCGATACGCACCACCGATTCCTCGACGTCGCGCGCGGCCACCATCATAAGGTCGTTGAGCTCGTCGACGACGATGACGATGTAGGGCAGGGGCTCGGGCTCGTAGCCGGCGACCCCGGACTCGAGCGAGGTCGAGCGCTCCATCGCCTCGCCCACCAGCTCCTCGGTCGTGGGCTCGTGCACGAACTCTCCTCGGGCCAGAAGCTGTTGGTAGCCGGTGATGTCGCGCACGCCGTTCTCGGCGAGCAGGTCGTAGCGTCGCTCCATCTCCTTGACCGCCCACGAGAGGATGCCCGCCGCCTTCTTCGGGTCGACCACCACGGGCGACAAGAGGTGCGGCAGGTCGCTGTAGTGACCCATCTCCACGCGCTTGGGGTCCACCAGGAGAAGTTTGACCTGGTCGGGCGTGGCCCGCATGACCAGCGAGGTGACCAGCGAGTTGATGCACGAACTCTTTCCCGCCCCGGTCGCCCCCGAGATCAGCACGTGGGGCATCTCGCCGAGGTTGACGACCACGGTCTTGCCCGAGATGTCGCGCCCGATCGGCACGTCCAGGGGATGGGTGGCCGACAGCGCCTCCTCCGACGCCAGCAGGTCACCCAGGGCCACCAGGGCGCGGTGGCGGTTGGGCACCTCGACACCGATGGCCGAGCGACCGGGGATCGGCGCGAGGATGCGCACGTCGGGGCTGGCCATGGCGTAGGCGATGTCACGATTGAGCGAGGTCACGCGCGAGACCTTGACCCCGGGTCCGAGCTCGAGCTCGTAGCGCGTGACCGTGGGGCCCATGGTGAAACCGACCAGGGTGGTGTCGACGCCGTGGGCGCTCAACGCCTCGACCAGTTCGTGGCCGGCCTCCTCGATGGCGTCGCGGTCCTGGCGCTGCTCGCGCGACCTCGACAGGAGCGACAGCGGCGGCAGTTCCCACTGCGAGTGACGCGGCCCGTAGTAGGCGGGCGTCGGGGCGACGGTTTCGGGCTCGTCGTCGCCCTCGAGGACGTCGTCGGGCTCGTAGCCGTCGTCCACATCGTCGTGGCCCCCGACACCGGGAACGTCCTGCACCGGCGTCGGCGTCGGGTCTGGGGACACCTCGGGTGGCGGCTCCTCGATGCGGCGACGACGTAGCGGCTCCTGGGACACCGCCTCCTCGACGGGTTGTGGGCGGGGTCGGGCCGTCCACCATCGCGCGAGGAGTCGCGCCAGAAGCTTCACCGCGTCGCCGGCCGTCGAGAGCAGGGTGCGCAGTCCCACCGAGGTGCCGATGATCAGGGCCACGACGAGTACGGCGAGCAGGGCCGCCAGCGTGCCGCCGACGCCGATCAGGTGCACCAGGCTGCCGCCCACGGCCACCCCCAACCAGCCGCCCGCGCGTCCCAGGTGCGCGAGCGAGGCCCCGAAGTGAGGGCGCCCCTCGGTGACGTCGCCCAATCCCGAGACGCTGATCAGGGCGAGCGACATCCCCCAGAGGAAGCGCGCGCGGTCCACCTCCACGTGTCCCGTGACCAGCACGACCGACAGGCCGATGAGAACGACGGGAATCGCGACGCGGCCCACTCCGAAGGCGAACTTCAAGCCCTCGTTGACCGCGTGGCCCACGGGTCCCAGGGCGCTGATCTCGGCCAGGGCCACCAAGAGGCCCACGAGGAAGAGCAGGACTATCCAGATGTCGCGTTGGTGGCGGCTCCAGACGGTCTCGGGCGGCGCGGCGTGACGCGCCCGCGGCGCGGTGCCCTTGGCGGGCGCGGAGGGTCGGCGAGACGAGGCCATCGCTACCAACTTACCGAACAGGTATTCGTCGTCGTGACCACTGCCTATTCTGGGGTCATGCCCTCAGCCCTCCACCAGAGTTCCCGTGACCTCGCCGAGCGCCTCGACGTCCTCGCAGGACGCTGTCGCGTCGTCTCGCGCACCGACCTGAGCCCCTCGCTCACCGAGATCATCCTGATGGGCGACGCCGTCGCTCTGGCCGGGGTGCCCGGCAACGACGTGATGCTCCTCGTCGACGAGGACGCCAGTCCCACCCGACGTCGATTCAGCGTGCGTGAGGTGGACCCCGAGGCCGACACCCTGACCCTGTGGATCGCGACCAACCACGAAGGTCCGGCCGCCCGTTGGGCCCGCAGCGCCCCCGAGGGCAGCGAGATCGACGTGGTCGGACCGCGCGGGAAGATCCCCCTGGACGAGAGTGCCGACTGGCACCTCTTCGTCGGCGACGTGAGCTCGCTGGCCGCGTTCTACCGTCTGGCCCAGAGCATCGAGGTGCCCGGACGGGCCGTGTTCATCGTGGAGCTCGACCATCCCGACGATGCGCTGACCGCACCCTTCGACGAGGGATTGGGAGTCACGGGGATCTTCGTGGACCGCGGCGGCCGCGCCCACAACGACCCGTCGGGCCTCCTGGGCGGTCTGGCGGCCTTCGCCCTGCCGCCCGACGAGGGACACGCCTACCTCTTCGGCGAGTTCTCGGTCATGCGCGTGATACGAACGGCCCTGGTCGACCGGGGCCTCGACAAGGCCCGCATCAGTCTCAAGGCCTTCTACCGAGTCGGGGAGGCCAACGGCGCCAACGGCGAACCGTCCAAGGAGAACGCGGCCTAGAGGACGACGACCGCCGACAGCAGAACCGGCTGGCGGCGATACTTCTGACCCAGGAGACGTCCCGCGGCGCGCTGGGCGACCTTGCTCAGGGAGTCGTCGTCACGGTTGCCCTCCTTGAGGGCGGCGTCGAGGGCCTCGCGCACGGTGGCGGTCACCGCGTCCAGGACGCCCCGGTCGTGTTCGCCTTCGAACCACCCGCGCGCCACGACGCGCACCGGCTGGGAGAGCACGCCGCGCTCCGCGTCGACGCCCGCGGTGATCTGGACGACCCCGAACTCGGCCAACATGCGACGCTCCTCGAGGGGGCGCTCATCGAGGTCGCCCGCGCTGCCGTCGATGTAGTGGAAGCCGGCGGGCACCTGTCCCGCCCGCTTGATGCCGTCTCGAGTCACGTCGATCTGGTCCCCGTCCTCGCAGATCAAGATATGTTTGTCACCCAGGCCCATCGACGCGGCGAGGTCCGCGTGGTGGCGAAGATGACGGTACTCACCGTGCACGGGTACGAAGTTCTTCGGTCGCAGCAGCTGGTGGTAGGTGCGCAACTCGCCCTGGCGCGCGTGCCCCGAGGCGTGCACCGGCTCCTGACCGGAGTGGATGACCTCGGTCCCGGCCCGGTGCAGGTCGTCGATCACGCGTCCGACGGACCATTCGTTGCCCGGGATCGGGTGCGAGGAGAGGATGATGGTGTCCTGGGCGCCCACCGAGAAGTTGCGCGCGTCGCCGCGCGAGAGCTTCGACAGGGCGGCCAGGGGCTCACCCTGACTGCCGGTGCAGATCACGCAGACCTCGCCCGGCTCGTACTTGTCCACGTTCTCGATGTCGATGAAGTCCGAGGTGTCGACCTTGAGCAGGTGCAGCTTTCGCGCCAACTTGACGTTGGCCTCCATCGAGCGACCCATGAGGGCGATCTTGCGGTTCTGCTCGCGCGCCACGTCCATGATCTGTTGGACCCGGTGAATGTGACTGGCGAAGCACGCCACGACCAGCCGACGCTCGGGACGCTCGAGGAAGAGGCGCCGCAGTGCGCCCCCCACGCTGCGTTCGGACGCGGTGAAGCCGGGCTCCTCGGCGTTGGTCGAATCGCACAGCAACAGCGCGACACCCTCGTCGCCCAGGGCGGCCAGGCGCGAGACGTCGGTTCGCCGGTTGTCGATGGGGGTGAGGTCGAGCTTGAAGTCACCCGAATGCACGATCACCCCCACCTTCGTGTGGAAGGCCAGGGCGTGCGCGCTGGGAACCGAGTGGGTCACCGGCACGAACTCCACCGCGAAGGGTCCGATGTGGCGCCGTTCGCCGTCGGCCACCTCGATGAAGGTGAGGTCGTGGGCGACGCGGGCCTCGGTCAGACGATGACGGGCGAAGCCCAGCGTCAGGGGCGAACCGTAGATGGGGACGTTCACGTCCTTGACGAGGTAACGCAGCGCCCCGGTGTGGTCCTCGTGACCGTGGGTCAACACGATGGCGTCGACCTTGTCACGACGCTCGATCAGCCAGCGGAAGTCCGGAAGGATGAGGTCCACGCCGTACATGTTGGGCTCGGGGAACATCAGTCCCGCGTCCACCACGACGATGCGACCATCTTGCTCGACGGCCGCGCAATTTCGTCCGATCTCCCCCAGCCCGCCTAAGAAGGTGATCCGAACGCTGTCCTTAGCCACGCGCGGCCACCAGCGCTGACACCACGTCGTCTGCCATCTGATCCAGCTCCTGGTCCCCGGGTCCCAAGGGAAGCCGGCACTCGCCCACCGCGAAGCCCAGGAAGCGCATCGCCGCCTTGGACGGCATGGGATTGGGGTAACTCTCGCTCGCCTCGAAGCGACAACTCGGGGCCAGACGGGCGTTCAGCGCCCGCGCCGAGGTCCAGTCCCCGGCGTGCGCCGCGCGAATCATCGCCGCGAACTCGGGAGCGGCCCAGTGAGCCGCCACCGACACCAGACCCACGCCGCCGATGGACAAGAAGGGCAGGGTCATGGCGTCGTCGCCGCTGTAGAGGTCGAGGGCCTCGCCCAACTCCGCCTTGAGTCCGGCGGCGCAGACCAGGTCCCCGGAAGCGTCCTTCAGGGCGACGACGTTGGTGTTCGCGTGCACCACTTCCACCGTGGTCCCGGCGGCCACCTTGCGTCCGGTACGCGAGGGGATGTCGTAGAGCATGACCGGCAAGGTCGTGGCCGCCGCGATCGCTGAGAAGTGAGCGGCGATGCCGTGCTGGGAGGGTCGGGCGTAGGCCGGCGTGGTGGCGAGCACCCCGGCGGCGCCCGTGGCCGCGACCCGCTTGGTCAGTTCGACCGAGCGCGCCGTGTCCGCCGACGAGGTGCCCACGACGACGGGAACGCTCACCGCTTCGGCGACGGCCGCGAAGAGGTCCAACTTCTCCGCATCGGAGAGGGCCGAGCCCTCGCCGGTGGAGCCCGCGACCACCAGCCCGTCGTTTCCCTGGTCCACGAGGAAGCGGGCCAGCTCACGCGCGACGTCCAGGTCAAGCGTCCCGTCGGTGTCGAATGGGGTAACCATCGCAGTCAGGAGGTGGCCAAATCGCGACGGGGTCATACCTCGAAGTTACCAGTGATGGGCACGACGCCCCGCCCGCTTCAGGCGATGAAGGCGTCAATTCCCCAGATAAATCCGGGCGTCGCGTCGACGTTGGCGATGGCGATGGCCACGCCCTGGACGAAACTGACCCGGTCGTAGGAGTCGTGACGAATGGTGAGGCCCTCACCGGGACCGCCGAAGAGGATCTCCTGGTGGGCCACGAGACCGGGCAGTCGCACCGAATGGATACGAATCCCCTCCCCCGCGTCGGCGCCGCGCGCGCCGTCCAGGGTGTGGCGTCTCGTCGGCTCGTCAAGACTCGCCCGACCAGCCGCCGAGCGCGCCTCACGGATGCGCGCCGCCGTCGTGATGGACGTCCCCGAAGGGGCGTCGACCTTGCGGTCGTGGTGCAGTTCGATGATCTCGACGCGCTCGAAGTACGGTGCGGCCATCGCGGCGAAGCGTTCGCTCAACACCGCACCCAGGGAGAAGTTCGACGCCATGATCACACCGGTGGAGCGCGCCGCATCCTCCACGGCACGGCGTTGATCGTCGCTCAGGCCCGTCGTGCCCACGACGAGACCGCGGGCATGGACCGCGCACCACCGCGCGCTCGTCACCACCGAATCAGGGTGCGAGAAGTCGACGACGACGTCGACCTCCGTCGGGTCCGCCTCGTCGAGACTCGTCACGTAGCGAGCGCCGAAGTGCTCACGGGGTTCATTGACGTCGACGAGCGTCGTCACCGCGACGGCGTCGAGGAGGTTGAGGTGTTCGCCGAGCGATTGGCCCATGCGACCCGCCCCGCCGACCAGTGCGACTTTCTTCACGCACTCACCCTACCGGCACCGTCCTCGACGCCGAAGACAAAGGACCCCCGTCGCACCACTCACGGCGGCGCGACGGGGGTCGCTTCAGAGCCGGTCGGCTAGCGACGACGCGGACGCGGTCCGCGACGGTTCCCTCCGTCGCCCTCGGAGAACGAGGGGCCGCCAGGACCCAGGTCGCCGATCTCACCGGACAGTTCAGCCTCGAACGCCGCCTCGAAGCTCGACGTGGGCGTGGACGCGGGCGTGCGCGATCCACGGTCTCCACCACGGTCTCCTCGGTCGGAGCGTTCGCCACGGTCACGACCGCCGCGGTCACCACGGTCACCGCGGTCGGAGCGCTCGCCGCGGTCGGAGCGCTCGCCACGGTCGGAACGCTCGCGCGGAGCGTCCTCCGTCACCATGTCGGCGTACTCACCGGCCAGGGACAAGGACACCTTGCCCTGCGGGTCGATGTCGTCCACCTTGACCTCGAGGGTCTGGCCCAGCTCCACCACGTCTTCGACCTGTCCGATGCGCTTGCCACCGTTGAGCGGCGACATCTTCGAGATGTGCAAGAGGCCGTCACGGCCGGGCAGGATGCTGATGAAGGCACCGAACTTGGCGATGTTCACGACGCGACCCTGGTACACGGCGCCGACGTCGGCGGTGGGCGGGTCCAGGATCAGCGAGATACGACGCTTGGCCTCTTCGACCGCGCGTCCGTCCTTCGCACCAATGGTGACCGTACCGACGACACCGTCGTCGTCGACCGCGATGTCGGCGCCGGTCTCCTGCTGGAGGGTGTTGATGACCTTGCCCTTGGGCCCGATGACCTCACCGATCTTGTCGATCGGGATCTCCATGGACACGATCTTCGGAGCGACCGCCGCCACTTCGGAACGCGGCTCGGGAATCGTCGAGGTGATCACGTCGAGGATGGCCAAACGGGCCTCCTTGGCCTGGTGCAGCGCCTTGGCCAGGACGTCGGCCGGCAAGCCGTCGATCTTGGTGTCGAGCTGCAGAGCGGTGACGGCGTCGGCGGTGCCGGCGACCTTGAAGTCCATGTCGCCGAAGGCGTCCTCGGCTCCGAGGATGTCCGTGAGGGTGGTGTAGACACCGTCCTCGTAGACCAGCCCCATCGCGATGCCGGCGACGGGGGCCTTGATGGGCACGCCCGCGGCCATCAGCGACAGCGTCGAGCCACAGACCGAGGCCATCGAGGTCGACCCGTTGGACTGCATGACGTCAGAGACCACGCGCAGGGTGTAGGCGAAGTCCTGCTCGCTGGGCAGGACGGGCACCAGTGCGCGCTCCGCCAGCATGCCGTGTCCGACTTCGCGACGCTTGGGGGCGCCCACGCGGCCGGTCTCGCCGACCGAGTAGGGCGGGAAGTTGTAGTGGTGCATGTAGCGACGGAACTCGTCGGGCGTGATCGAGTCGATCTGCTGCTTCATTCGCGGCATGCCCAGGGTCGTCACGTTGATGACCTGGGTCTCGCCGCGCTGGAAGAGCGCCGAGCCGTGGGTCATCGGGAAGAGGTCGATCTCGGCCGACAGGGGACGAATCTCGGTGGCGCTGCGGCCGTCGATACGGACGCCTTCGGCGGTGATGCGCTTGCGCACGATCTTCTTGGTCAGCGACTTCACCGCGGCCTTGACCTCGCTCGCGCGGTCGGCGAACTCGGGCAGCTGCTCGACGATCGACGCCATCGCGGCGTCGAGGGCCTCGTTGCGGGCCGTCTTGGTCGTCAGCGTGTTCGCCTCGGCCAGCGCGGCCTCGCCCACGGCCTTCACCCGCTCGAGGACGTCGTCCTCGTAGTCGCGGAAGACCTTGTACTCGATCGTCTTGATCTCGCCGTGCTGGGCGACGTAGTCGCGCACCAGCTGGCGCTGGAGGTTGATCGACTCTCTGATCCACAACTTCGACGCCTCGAGTCCGGCGGCGAGGACCTCCTCGGAGACCTTGGGGGCGCCGTCGGAGTACTTCACGAAGGAGCCCTCGGTGCCACCCGCCTCGACCATCATGATGGCGACGTCGGACTCGACCGAGTCCTCCAGCGCCCGACCGGCGACGACGAGTTCGAACACGGACTCGTCACCCTCGGCGAAGGTGGGGTGCGGCGCCCACTCGCCGTCGGTGGTGTAGGCCATGCGCACGGCACCGATCGGGCCGTCGAAGGGGATGCCCGAGATCATCAAGGCGGCCGAGGCCGCGTTGATGGCCAGGATGTCATGCGGATTCTCCTGGTCGGCGCTGAACACCGTTCCCACGACCTGCACCTCGTTGCGGAAGCCCTTGGGGAAGGATGGGCGCAGCGGGCGGTCGATGAGACGGCAGATCAGTACCGCCTGGTCCGAGATCTTGCCCTCGCGACGGAAGAACGAACCGGGGATCTTGCCGGCCGCGTAGGCCCGCTCCTCGATGTCGACGGTCAGGGGGAAGAAGTCGATGCCCTCGCGCACGTTGCGCGCGGCGGCGACGGTGGCCAGCAGGACCGTGTCACCGATGCGGGCGAGAACCGCACCGTCGGCGAGTTGGGCCAAGTGGCCGGCTTCAAAACTCAGGGTCTTGTCAGTGCCCGTGATGGGACTGCTTACGCGGATTGCGTCAGTCATGGATGTGCTCCTTATGCGGTTAGCAACGCTCCGCCCGGATCCCAGTGAGCAACCGTCGCCTGTCGCGACTGTTCTCCACTGGCCTCCGAGGTCTCGGATACGTTGATCACGTCGACGGCGTCGACGTGGGCCGGCTAGCGACGAATGCCGAGACGACCGATCAACTCGCGGTAACGCTCAACATCTCCGCGCTGCACGTAATCGAGCAGACGGCGACGCTGGCCAATGAGCTTCATGAGGCCGCGACGGGTGTGGTGATCGCCCTTGTGAACCTTGAGATGCTCGGTGAGGTGCGAGATCCGGTCCGTCAGGATCGCGATCTGAACCTCGGGCGAGCCCGTGTCCGTCGCGTGTGCCTGGTAGTCCTTGATGATCTGCTGCTTCTCAGCCATAAACGTGTGTGCCTTATGAGTCGGGGGTCCCGGTGCGAGCCGCCGACATGACGACCCACACGATCAGCGTCGCTGACCGAAGTTCTATCCTAGCAGGACCGAGGCCCCGGGCGTGAAATCCCGGAAGATTTCACGGCTGACGACCACGTCGTGGTCGATTTGGGCCACCAGGGCCTCCAGCGAGTCGAAGGAGCGCTCCTCGCGCAGGTGGGCCAGGAAGGCCACGTCGAGCACCTGGTCGTAGAGGTCGCCGTCGAAGTCGATCAGGTGCGCCTCCACCAGGAGACGTCCGTCCTCGTAGAACTGCGGACGAGTCCCCACCGACACCGCCGCGGCGTGCCATCGCCGCTCGTGGCGCACCGCGGCCGCGTAGATGCCCCGATGGGGCAGCTGCTGGCGTTCGGCGGGTTGGACGTTCGCCGTCGGGTACCCGAGCTCGCGTCCGCGCTGGTCACCGTGCACCACGGGGCCGCGCAGCACGAAAGGACGCCCCAGAATGGCGTTGGCGCCGGCCAGGTCACCCTCGGCCAAGCGCGATCGCACCGCCGAGGAGCTGTAGCGCCGGTCGCCACCGTAGGTCGGTGAGGGGTGGACCGAGAAACCCAGGCGACCTCCGAGCGCGACGAGCAGCGCGGTGTCGCCCTCACGGTCACGACCGAAGTGGACGTCGTCGCCGACGACGAGGTCGACGACCCCGAGCTCGCCCACCAGGACCCGCTCGACGAAGGACGAGGCGGACTCGCGCGCCGCCACCTCGTCGAAACGGGTGACCAGGACCTGTTCGATCCCGAGCCTCTCGAGTCCCTCGATGCGTTGGTCCAGCGTGCCGATCAGTCGCGGGGCCGTGGTGGGAGACAGTACGAGAGCGGGGTGCGGATCGAAGGTCACGACGCTGGCGGTCGCCCCGGTCTCGCGCGCCAGGCGCACCACGTCGGCCAGCACCGACTGGTGTCCACGGTGCAGACCGTCGAAGACGCCGAAGGCGACCACGCTCGGCCGGCGCGGGTCGCCGCTCACGACGCCTCCGTGGCCAACACCACGTCGGGCTGCCACTCGTCACCTCGTCGACGCAGCACCCCCACGAGCGTTCCCGCCTCGTCGAGGGCGGCGACCTCGTCGCCCGCCGGGTCCTCGCTCAAACGCAGGCGCTGACCGCGACGCATGCGCATCACGTCCGGGTCGTCCAGGCTCACCGCGGCCAGCCCCTCCAGGAGACCCCGCGCAGGGAGCAGGGCACTCCTCGGATCGTCGAGCGCCTCGATGGCCGCCAGGGTCAACGCGTCCTCCACGCGGTGCGCGCCGCTGGCCGTGCGACGCAGGGCGCTCAGGTGTCCCACGGTCCCCAGTCTCACCGACAGATCGCTGAGCAGGACCCGGACGTAGGTCCCCACCGAGCAGGTCACCTCGAAGTCCCAGACCTCGGGCCGAGAGGTGGGCCGAAGACTGAAGTCCTCGATCACGATGTCGCGCGGGGCCCGTTCGACTTCGATGCCCTCTCGAGCCAGCTCGTGCAGCCGCCGCCCACCCACCTTCAGGGCCGAGACCATCGGCGGGACCTGCCGCTGGGCGCCCACCATGGCCGCCGCGGCGGCGTTGACCATCGCCACGTCGAGGTCCGGCACCGTGCTCGTGGCCAGCACCTCGCCGTCGGCGTCGAGTGAATCGGTCGCGACTCCCAGGACCACGGTCCCGCTGTAGCGCTTCGTGCGGGCCTGGGCGAAACGCAAGAGTCGCGTCGCGGGGCCGACCGCCACGATGAGCAGGCCCGTCGCCATGGGGTCGAGGGTTCCGGCGTGCCCGATGCGCTTCTCGTGCAACACCCGCCGCAGTCTCGCGACGACGTCGTGACTGGTCAAGCCACCTGGTTTGTCGACCAGCGCCAGCCCGCTACTCGTCGTCATGATGCTGCCGGCGAAGGACGTTCTCCACCGCAGTGCCGCTGGCGATCGCCGGGTCCGCCATGAAGGAGAGTATCGGCGTGCGCTTCAGTCGGGTTTGGGCGTTGACCGAACCCTGGATCTGGGCACGGCGCTCGGCCAGTACCTCGGCCGCCGCCTCCCCGAGCGAGTCGAGGTAGACCATCGCCTGACGCATGTCGGGAGTCGTCTCGACACCCGTCACCGTCAAGAAGCCCAATCGATCGTCGATGTCGCTCAGGCGAAGCAACTCCTCCGAGATCACCTCTCGCAGGATCTGGTTCACCCTCGCCGATCTCGGATAGGGGTGGTGACTCGACGAGTGCGCCATGGACTAGGCCGTGCGCGGGATCTCGCGCTCTTCGAAGGTCTCGATGATGTCGCCTTCCTTGAGGTCCTGGTAGTCCGAGAGCCCAACACCGCACTCGAAACCGGCCTGCACCTCTCGCGCGTCGTCCTTGAAGCGCCGCAGGGAGGTGATCGATCCCTTCCAGATGATGGTCCCCTCGCGCAAGAAGCGGACCTTCGATCCTCGGGTGATGACGCCCTCGCGCACGAGACAACCGGCGATGGCGCCGATCTTGGGCACGCGGAAGACTTCGCGCACCTCGGCCTCGCCCGTGACCACTTCCTCGAAGACCGGGGAGAGGAGGCCCAGCATGGCGGCCTCGATCTCCTCGATCAACTTGTAGATGATCTCGTAGGTGCGGATCTCCACGCCCTCGGCCTCGGCCAGCTCACGACTGCGACGGTCGGGACGGACGTTGAAGCCGATGATCGTCGCCGTCGAGGCCTTGGCCAACTGCACGTCGTTCTCGGTGATGCCGCCGACGCCGCGGTGCACGATGACGAGCTTCACGTCGTCGCGCTCGAGCTTGCGCAGCGACTCGGTGCAGGCCTCGAGCGAGCCCTGCACGTCAGCCTTGAGCACGATGTTGAGCGTGGCGGTCTCGCCACGCTGGATCTGCTCGAAGAGGTCCTCGAGTCGCGCACCGGACGAGCCGGCCACCGGCTGGTAGCCGACCATGCGAACGCGCTGGGCACGGGCCTCGGCCAGGGACCGGGCGTTGCCCAGGTCGGTGGCCACGCGCATCTCGTCCCCGGCGAAGGGGGGCTCGGAGAATCCGAGGACCTGCACCGGAGTGGAGGGCCCCGCGGACTTGACCTGCTTGCCCTGGTCGTTGATGAGGGCCTTGACCTTGCCGTAGGCCGCACCGGCGACCACGGGGTCGCCCACGCGCAGCAGGCCCTCTTGGACCATGACGGTCGCGACGGGACCACGACCGACCTCGAGATTGGCCTCGAGGACCGTGCCGCTGGCGCGACCGGTGGGACGTGCGGTGAGCTCGCCGAGCTCGGCCACGAGCAGGACCTGCTCGAGGAGGTCCTCGATGCCCAGTCCCTGCAGGGCCGAGATCTCGACCGTGATCGTGTCCCCACCCCACTTCTCGGGCACCAGGCCGTGTTCGCTGAGCTGCTGGAGCACCCGGTCGGGGTTGGCGTCCGCCTTATCGATCTTGTTCACCGCCACGATGATCGGCACGTCGGCCGCCTTGGCGTGGTTGATGGCCTCGACCGTCTGGGGCATGACCCCGTCGTCGGCGGCCACCACCAGAATCACGATGTCGGTCACCTTCGCCCCGCGGGCGCGCATGGCCGTGAAGGCCTCGTGACCCGGGGTGTCGAGGAAGGCGATGGTCCGGCCCTTCCAGTTCACCTGGTAGGCACCGATGTGCTGGGTGATGCCGCCGGCCGCACCCTCGACCACGTTGGTCTTGCGGATGCGGTCGAGCAACTTGGTCTTGCCGTGGTCGACGTGACCCATCACGGTCACCACCGGCGGTCGCGGCGCGGCGTCGATCTCCTCGTCGAGCTCCTCGTCGTCGAAG
>CAIORQ010000089.1 GCA_903860745.1 uncultured Actinomycetes bacterium
CAGTTGCGCGTGCGCGAGTGGTCGGTCTCGGCTCGCTCGGTCAACGACGCGGTGTCGCCGGGGGACGTCGTCGTGATGGACCCCCCGCGGGCGGGCCTCGCCAAGGGCGTGGCCGAGGCCCTGATCCGTCGCGCGCCGCGCCGGCTGGTCTACGTCAGTTGCGACGCGGCGACCTTCGCCCGGGACCTGGCGTCGCTCCACGCCGGCGGCTACCGCCTGGACGGTTTGAGGACTTTCGACCTGTTTCCCCTGACCGAGCACGTTGAGCTCGTGGCTGTCCTTGACTTGGCCTAGTAATTGGTGGAAAGTGCAGGTGGGGACGGAATCGGTTCGGACCCGCGAAGGGGGTTGACGTATGTCGATCAAGTTGGATCACCAGCACCGCATCACCGCCCAGAAGTTGTTCGGTCACCCTCTCAACCACAACATCCACTGGATCGACGTCTGTTCGCTACTCGAACGCTTCGGTGACGTGCACGAGACGCACCGCGGCAACTGGGCCGTGACCGTCGAAGGTGAGACCATCTCGTTCGGCTCGACCAGGACCCGCGACCTCACCGAGGACCAGGTGATCAAGGTGCGCCACTTCCTCGAGAGCTGCGGAGTGACCCCGCAAGTCATCGCCGCCTAGCGCCGCTACCGTTGGTCGGGTGAGGGCATCCACCTACGTGCTGCTGCCGCCCTCAGAGTCCAAGGAGTCCGGAGGTCGTGCCGGGCACTCGCCGGGTGCCTTCGACCACTGCCTCGGTGAACCCCGTCGTCAGGTGCTCACCGCGTTGGGGGACCACTTGCGTCTCGCGTCCGTCGCGGAGGCTTCGCGGGTCCTCGGCGTGCGCGGCCCGTTGCTCGAACGAGCCCTCGACGCGAGTGCCCGGCTCGCCGAAGGCACCGCGCCCCTGCTGCCCGCGTGGCAGCGCTACAACGGGGTGGTCTGGTCGCACCTCGACCCGGGGACTCTCGACGAGACGGCCCGGGCGAGGGTGCTCGTGCCCTCCGCCCTCTACGGACTCAACGCGAGCACCGACCTGATCGCCGACTACCGCCTGACCTTCAAGGTTGGCCTGGCGCCCCTCGGTGGCCTCACGGCGTTCTGGCGCCCGGCGCTCGCCGAAGCGTTCTCCACTCTGGGTGGTGCCACCCTCGTCGACCTCTTGCCCAAGGAGCACGCCGCCGCCGTGCCCGTCGGCGATTCAATCTCCGCGACGATCGTGCGCGTGACCTTCCGTCGCGCCAAGGGTGAAGGTGTCGCCGGTCACGACGCGAAGGCGGTCAAGGGGGTGCTGGCGCGGCGAGTCCTAGAAGACGGTCCCGAGATCGTCCCGGGATTCCGCTGGCGCGGCTGGCGCGGACGTGAACGCGCCGGTCAGCTCGAGGTGCTCGCGCCGCGCCAGCGCGTTTCGTGACGAGTCATCGCTCGCGATCGGCGCGCGTGTGACCCGCGCGCCGTGGTCGGCCCGCCGTCGGGCATCGTCGAGAGGGTCGCTGAGGTCCTCAGGCGCGTCACGGTCTGGTGCAGCGAGTACAACGCCACGCCCATGGCGGCCGGCGAGAGGATGAGTTGACAGAGCCAGGTGGGTCGCGTGAACCACAGGACCTGCCAGACCTGGACGTGACCGAAGATCACCATCGTCACGACGAGGAGCCAGATGGTCCCGCGGAACGCGCGCTGGGCGACGATGTCGCGGAGCACGAGCGTGGCCCCCGTGGCCAGCATGTAGTAGCCGAAGAGGTTGATCTCCAGGACCAGTCGCACCGTCCAGCCCACCGCGATCAGGCCGAGCAGGTACTCGGCGTTGTAGGCGAGGTTGGCGTGGCGACGCGAGTGCCAGGCGCCGAAGAGCGCGACGGCGACGAGGGGCAGTGCGCGAGCGATGACGAGCGCCAGCAGTTCGGGCACGTGGACCTCGTACATCAGGGTCCCGATGTGGATACGACCCCGCCCGATGCCCAGGAGCGCGGCGGTGACCACGTGGGGACCCATGACGGTGCCCAGGAGGGCTAGCAGGCCACCGAGAGCGGTGACGAAGCCCCCCAGCAGTCGACGTCGCTCGCGACCCCCGGCGAGCACGACGAAGATGACGATCGCCAGGGACGTGTACTGCTGGGTGATGAAGGCCAGTGCGAAGAGGACACCCGCCATCTCGTAGCGCTGGCGCAACCACAGACCCAGGGCGAACAGGGCCAGCGCCAGGGCCAGTTGGTCCTGCGGGTGGAAGTATTCCTGGACGGCCATCAAGACCGGCGGCGTCGCCGACAGGGCCAGCGGGACCAGCCACTCCTGGCGGGTGCGACCCAACGGGGTTTGACGTATGACGAACAGACCCGCGAGGACGAGGGCCAGCCACGCGGCGAGCGACGTGTGCAGCAGAGACGCCATGGTTCCCGACGCGACCTCCCAGTGCGCGAGGGCGCTCGCCGCGTGGGCGCACGTCTTCCCGAAGGGACCGTGGGGAGGGAAAGGGTGGTTGAAGCCGAGTCGCAGCACCCACTGCAGCGCCGCCGAGAGCAGCGAGAAGCCTGGTCCGGCCATCGGCACGGGGAAGGGGTTGCTCGCGGGATAGGCGCAGGACCACTGTCCGTGGGCCATCAGGACCGCGGGATAGATCGTCTCGCTCGCGTCACCACTCTGGAATCCGCCGAGGAATTGCACGAGGCCGACGTAGAGGAGGCCCGAGAGGGCGACGACGGCCGTCGTCTGCCACCGCAGGACCGGTCGGCCGAGCCAACGACGCACCGGCTCGATGCGACGGGTGGGTCTGGTCGGTCTCATCGCTGGCACAATTCGTCGTTGACATCGAGGCAGGCCCACCGCAGCAGAACCTTGATGGCTGTTCGGTGTCCGGACCCGTCCATCCGCCTGTCTCTCCTCCGTGGGAGCTGACGAGGTGCATCGCTCCCGATAAACGGCAAGATTCTGCCTAGGCAATCTTGGAGATTCCTGTGAAACCGTCTTCTTCTCGGCCCTTCAGCGAATGGTCGAGGGTAGTCGTCTGGCGGGGTGGGGCAGAAAATTTCTTCGACGAGGGATTTCACGACGGACGGAACACCGATAACATGCGAGTGTGAGCACGAAGATCGTGGTCGAAGAGCGCCTGCGCACCCGCAGCATCACCTCGGCCTTGGCGGTCGCGGCGCTGGTGGTGGTGGCGGTCGAGCTCGTGGCCGTCACGGTGGCGGTCCATCGCGTGCCCTGGTTCGTGTGGCTGATCCTGGCGGCGGTGCTCGTCATCATGGTGGCGGCGATCGCCGCGTTCGCCACGGTCATCGTGCGCGTACTCGACGAGGCGACCGGCCGGTCGCTGGAACTGGTCTACGGTCCCCGGGGAGTGCTGCGCCAACGTTTCGCGCCGGCCCAGATCGAGGGGGCGCGGGCGCAGCGACTGAGCATCGTCCAGCTGGGTGGCTGGGGCTACCGGGGGAGCCTTCGTCTGATGAAGTTCGCCGCCGTCGCCACTCGCGGGGGCGACGCTCTCCAGGTCCAACTCAGCGGCGGGCGACGCTTCTACGTCACCGTCGACGAGCCCCAGGCCTTCGTCGACGGACTCTTCCCCAACGGGCCGCGCTGAGCGAAGGGCACGCCGGCGGCCGACGTCAGATGTCGCCGAGGGTGATGACCACCTTGCCGCGCGGCTGGTCGCTCGGGACCTGGGCCAGGGTGTCGAGCGCCTCGCGCCAGTTCTCCAGGTCGAAGCGGTGGGTGACGAGGAAGGATGGTCGTAGCGACCCGTCGTTGAGCAGAGCCACGACTTCGGCCCAGGACTGGCGGGTGTAGGAGAAGCTGCCCTGGATGACGAGGTCGTTGTTCACCACGTCGTCGGGGAAGAGGTCGACGGCGGTGCCGTGGGCCGGCAGTCCCAGCAGGACGACGGTGCCGCCACGGTCCGCCGCCCCCAGCGCCGCCGCGATGGCCGGTGCCTGACCGGCGGCCTCGATCACGACGTCGAAACGCCGCCCCGCGAGGTCGGTGACGAAGTCGTCCACACCGGCCCGGGCCGCCAGCTCGCCCTGGGCGGGGCGCAGTCCCAGCATCGTCACGCTGGTGGGGTCGAAACGACGCAGGAGGAGCGCACCCAGCAACGCCACCGTGCCGTCGCCGATCACCAGGCAGCGCGATCCCGCCGAGACCCGTGCTCGCGACAACGCCCGCCAGACCACCGCCATGGGTTCGACCAGGGCGGCGTCGAGGGCGTCGACCTCGGGGTCGAGTTCGTGGACCAGGTGCGCGGGCACGGCGATGGACTGCGCCAGGGCGCCGTGGCGGGTGAAGCCGATCTCGTCGTAGGTGCGGCATCGATTGGTCGCGCCGCGGGCGCACTCGTCACAGTGCCCGCAGGGGATGATCCCCTCGACCACCACCAGGGGTCCGTCCTCGTCACCCTCGCGGCGTCCCACCCACTCGTGGCCCAGCGCGACGGGGTAGTGGACGTAGGCCTCGTCGATGGTCCCCGCGACGATCTCGAGGTCGGTGCCGCACAGACCCGACACCAGGGGGCGCACCAGCACCTCTCCCTCGCGCGCCACGGGCGTCGCGAGGTCGTCGAGCGCGACGTCGCCGGGCCCGCGTACCACGAGTGCTTTCATAGGCGTCCTCCGCTCAGGATCTTGGTGATGCGTTCGGCGTACTCGCGCACCAGCGCGCCCAGACGTCCCACGTCGCCGTCGGACATGTCGGCCTTGAGCCCGGTCAGCGAGATGGCGCCGGCGCAGTGGTGCTGGTGGTCGAAGATTGGCGCTCCGACGCAGACGATCCCCTCGGACTCCTCCTCGTTGTCCACCCCGAATCCCACGAGACGCACCCGGTCGAGCTCCTGGTGGAACTCCTCGATCGAGGTGATCGTCGAGGCGGTGTGGCGCGGCAGTCCGGCCTCGTCGAGGACGCGCGCCACCTCGTCCGCTTCGAGCTGGGCGAGGATCACCTTGCCCGCGCCCGTGGCGTGGGGGGACTCGCGCTGTCCGAGGGTGGCGTGGAAGCGCACGGCGCCGCGCCCGTCGACGCGCTCGATGAAGACGGGGTAGCCCTCGTCGTTCATCGCCAGGCGAGCGGTGAGGCCGGTCTGCTCGGTGAGCTCGTGCAGGAGGGGCAGGGCGATCTTGGACAAGGAGGTGTGCTGGGACACCAGGTCGCCGTAGCGCAGGAGCGCGAAGCCCAGGTGGTAGCGCGGACCAGGCTGTTCGATGTGCAAGAGACCGAACTGGGCCAGGGTGCGCGCCGCCGAACCCGTGGAGCTCTTGGCCATCTTCACCAGGTGGGCGAGTTCGGTCAGGGAGAGTCCTTCCTCACCCGCCACGGCGACGGCCTCGAGGATCTCGAGGGCCCGCCCGACGCTCTTGACGGGGTAGTCGTGAGTGGTCGAGTTGTTCGGCATTGGCGAACATAGTAACAATTCTCGCGAATAGTTGGCGACAGTTCTTGACTCCCATGAGTTTCACTGCTTAGATGTCGTTTTGGTCTGACGAACGGAGTTCTGTGATTCCGAACACTGGGGAGGTGCGTCGTCGCCGGGTCGAGCACGCCCGGGCACGCCTCGCCGACGTCGCCGAGCACTTCTCGGGTCGTCCCCTGGTCCTGTCCTCGACGGGCGCGGTGGCGTGGGCCACGGGCGGCCTCTCCACCCCCATCGACCGCGCCACCGCCCAGGACCCCCTGTGGGTGGTGTTTCGAGACGGCGAGTCGACCCTCGTCACCAGTTCGGTCGAGGTCGAGCGGATCGCCGGCGACTTCCCACTGGAGGAGCTCGGCTTCGACGTGGTCGCCGCCCCCTGGTACGAGGGCGACGCCCACCTGCGTCGCGTCGTGGAGCTGGTCGGCGAGGACTGCGCCTCCGACGTCGCCGGACTGGGCCTGGACGCGGGCTTCGAGTTCACCCGGGCCCGGTTGGGGCTCTGCGGGGCCGAGCACGAGGTGATGGGCGCTCTGGCGCGCGTGGCCACCGACGCCGTCGAGGGCGCGGTGGGCCGGTGGCGCCCCGGCGAACAGAGCGATCACGTCATCGCCGCCCAGGTGGTCGAGCGACTCGAGGTCGCGGGTGCGGACGCGGTCTGTCTCATCGTCGGCGGCGACGAGCGCCTGGCGCGCTACCGTCACCCCATCATGTGCGACGACGTCCCCGCGGAGAGTCTCATGGTGGTGGTGGTCGCGCGGGCGCTGGGCCTGCACGTCGCCCTCACCCGCCTGGCCAGCGTGGACGAGAACGCGACGCGCGCGTTGATGGAGAAGTGCGAGATCGTCAACGAGCGCGTGCGCGAGGCGCTGCGCGTCGGCGCCACCTGGGGCGACGCCTACGAGGCCCTGGGTCAGGGCTACCGCGACGTCGGTCAGCCCGAGGCCTGGCGCGAGCACTTCCAGGGTGGCCCGATCGGCTACGCGCAGCGCGAGTTCGAACTCTCGCCGCAGTCCCAAGAGAGCCCCTGGTGGAACGAGCCCATCGCGGTGGGCAGCGCCGTGGCCTTCAACCCCAGCCTGGCCGGCGGGGCCAAGATCGAGGACACCTACCTGGTGGGCGGCGACTCGCTCACCTGCGTCACCCGCAGCGAGCGCTGGCCGCGGCTCCGGGGGGACCAGTCGGGAACGGCAGTGCTGAAGGCGAGAGAGAAGAGGGCGATATGACACAGGCGCAGACGGTGCAGGGGGTGGGCACGCCCCTGGCGAACAAGGCGCTCGACGCCACGGTGGGGATCCACGGCGCCGCGGCGGTCCGCAGCGAGGCGCGCTTCCCCGACGGGGCCCAGCTCCGGGTGGAGATCCCCTCGGTGGAGAACCCCCGGGCTCTGGCCGCGGTGATCGAGGAGGCCGACCGACACGGCGTCGTCGTGCACCGGGTCTCCCAGGGCAGCGGGGCCATGCTCCTCAGCGAGGCGGAGCTGCGCGAGATGGCCGCGATGGGCGCCGACCGCGGCCTCGAGGTCAACCTCTTCATCGGGCCGCGCGAGGAGTTCGGCGTGGGCGGCAGCGTGCGCGTCGGTGACGGGCGGGCCCTGGCGGGACACCTGCGAGGACTGCACCAGCTGCGCTACGCGGTCGAGGACGTGCTGCGCGCCGTCGAGTGCGGCATCCGCGGCTTCCTGATCGCCGACACCGGCCTCATCGAGGTCCTGGCCCAACTGGTCGCCCGGGGCGAACTGCCCGGCGACATCGTCTTCAAGTGCTCGGCGGTGCTGGCCCCCTCCAACGCGGTGACCTTCCGCCAGCTCGCGAGCATGGGGATGACGACCATCAACGTGCCCTCGGACATCACCCTCGAGGAGATCGCCGAGATGCGCGCCCTCGACCCGACCCCCATCGACCTCTACCTGGAGGCGCCCGACGCCCTGGGCGGGATGGTGCGCGGTCACGAACTCGCCGAGATCGTCCTGGTCGGTGCGCCGCTGTACGCCAAGTACGGTCTGCGCAACGCGCGACCCGTCTACCCGGCGGGTCACCAGGTCATGGGCGACGTCGTCGAGAACGTGCGCGAGAAGGTTCGTCGCGCCGCCATCTCCCTGGAGTGGTTGGCGCGCAGCGGCCAAGAGGTCGTGACCTCGCTGCCCGGCGCCAAGGGCATTGGAGTGCCCGTCCGATGACGCTTCGCTCGCGCGCCTGGTTCGTGGGGGACTCCGACGTGTCCCTCGACGCGCGCGTGGCCCTGGCGATGGGGGGCAACCGACGGCCCAACGACGACGCTCCGGTGATCGGACTGGCGAACTCCTCGAGCGACCTCAACCCCTGCAACCAGCCGCTGCGCGACCTGATCCCCGCCTTGCGCGAGGGCATCGAAGCGGCCGGGGGAGTGGCCGTGGAGTTCCCGGTCATGAGCCTGGGCGAGGACATCATGAAGCCCGCCGCGATGCTGTACCGCAACCTGGTGGCCATGGAGCTCGAGGAGTCCCTGCGCAGCCAGCCGGTGGACGGGGTCGTCGTGCTCGCCGCCTGCGACAAGTCGGTCCCGGCTGGTCTGATGGGGGCCTTCGCGACCAACCTGCCTACCTTGCTGGTGATGTCGGGACCGCGACCCTCGGCCTCCTTCCAGGGTCGACGCATCGGCACCGGCACCGACCTGTGGCGCGCCTGGGACGACCGGCGCGCGGGACGGCTCAGCGACGAGGAGTGGGCGGACTTCGAGGCCGCCCTCACCCTGGGCCGGGGCACCTGCAACACCATGGGCACCGCGTCGACGATGGGCATCCTCTGCGAGACGCTGGGCGTCGCCTGGCCGGCGTCGACGTCGATCCCGGCCGGCGACCCGCGCCACCTCGAGGTGGCGCGCCGGGTGGGTTCGCGCATCGTGACGATGGTGCGCGAGGACCTTCGTCCGGCGGACCTGGGGCGAGCGGCCTTCGCCAACGCGACGCGGGTGCTCAGCGCGATCGGCGGATCGACCAACGCGGTCATCCACCTGACGGCCATGGCCCGTCGACTGGGCGTGGACCTCGCCCTCGCGGACTTCGACGAGGCCGGGCGTCGCGTGCCGGTGATCGTGGACATCGAGCCCTCGGGCACGGGCCTGATGGAGGACTTCGACGCCGCGGGCGGGGCGCCCGCCCTCTGGCGATCCCTCGGCGACCTGTTGGACACCGAGGCGCGCCTGGCCGACGGGCGGACCCTGTCGCAGGCCGCCGCCACGGCGCCGGCCAGCGGCGCGGTGATCCGGGCCCTCGGCGAGGCCCTCGACCCCGCCGGTGCGCTGCGCGTGGTCTACGGCAACCTGGCCCCCGACGGGGCCATCATCAAGCGCTCGGCCGCCACGGCGTCGCTGCTGGCGCACCGCGGACCGGCCCTGGTGATGCGCTCGGCCGCCGAGGCCGAGGCGCTGGCGCTCTCGAGCGACGAGATCGACCCCGACAGCGTCCTGGTCCTGGCCTACGCCGGTCCGGTGGGCGGGCCCGGCATGCCCGAATGGGGCATGGTCTCGCTGCCGCCCAGCGTCCTGGCCAAGGGGGTCACCGACATGGTCCGGGTGACCGACGCGCGCATGAGCGGGACGAGCTTTGGCACGGTGTTCTTGCACGTCGCTCCCGAGGCCGCCGTCGGCGGGCCGCTCTCCCTGGTGAGAGACGGTGACATGATCAGCGTGGACGCCGACGCCGGCACGATCCATCTCGAGGTGGACGAGGCGGAATTGTCACGACGCCGAAACGAAGTCGCAACACCGCCGACGCCGTCGCGGGGCTACATTTCGTTCTACACCCAGCACGTGATGCAGGCGCCGGACGGATGTGATTTCGATTTCCTGGCGGGGACGCCAGGACAGACGCCACGGCTCGTCGAGCCCGTGGTGGGAAGGTCTTGACCGGTGCGCGCCAGTGTCGTGGCATCGGTGAAGGGAGTCGACCGTCAAGGTGGCGGTCGGGCGTGGACAGCAGGGGGATCACTATGAAATTCATGAGGAAGCGGGGCGTTACGGCCATCGTGGCCGCGACCGTCCTGACCGGCACGGTGTTGATGTCGACACCGTCGTGGGGCAGTTCGACGACGTCCCTGACGATCTGGGAGAACTACGGGACCGAGCAGAACGCCGTCGCGTTGAAGAACCTGGCCAAGGCCTTCACGGCGCAGAACCCGACGATCAAGATCAACGTGGTCTCGGAGCCCGCGTCGAATTACTTCTCGCTGCTGCAGTCGCGGGCCATCACCCACAACGGACCGGACATGGCCGTCATGTGGACCGGTCTGTACGCGCTGCAGTACTCGGGCTTCCTGGACGGGCTCAAGGGCGGCGTGCCCGCGGCGGACCTGGCCAAGATGGAGGGCCTGCAGTGGATGAACCCGGGTCTCTCGGGCACCTCGGACCCCTTGGTGATGCCGCTGGAGACCCAGTTCTACATCGGCTTCTACAACAAGAGCCTCTTCGCCAAGGCCGGCATCAAGACCTTCCCGACGGACTGGAGCCAGCTGTTCTCGGCCTGCACCAAGTTGAAGAAGATCGGCGTCACGCCCTTCACCTACGGCAACGGTGGCCAGGCCCTGGGCGCGGAGTTCTACCCCTGGTACGACATGAGCTACATGATGATCGGCAACTACTCGGTCGGCCAGTGGAAGAGCCTCTACAACGGCTCGATCAAGTGGACGGCCCCGGCCAACGTGGTCGCCCTGGCCAACTGGGCCAAGCTCAAGTCGATGGGCTGCACCAACCCCGACGTCTTGACCAAGACCAACAACATCCAGGACTTCGAGACCGGCAAGGCCGCGATGCTGATGGACGGCACCTGGGACACCCAGCAGTACACCCAGAAGATGGGCTCGAACGTGGCGGCCTTCGTGCCTCCCTTCTCGGTCAAGCCCATCAAGGGCGTGGTGGAGTTCCCCGGTGACGGCATCAGCGCGATGTCGTACTCGTCGCACAAGGCCGACGACATGAAGTTCCTCGACTTCATGACCACGGCCAAGGCGGCGCAGATCATCAACGCCGCCGGTCTGATCCCCGACATCGCCGGTACGACGACGAGCAACCCGGTCAACCAGCAGATGCTGGACTTCGTCTCGAAGGACCACATGGCGGTCTACCCGATGCTCGACAACGTGACCCAGGTCAACGTGGTCAACACCGGTTCCTCGGAGCTGACGACCGTCCTGGCGGGACAGACGAAGCCCCAGGCGGCCCTGAGCAAGATGCTCCAGACCCTCAACGCGCTGCCCGCCTCGCAGCGCGGTGCGCAGTACGCCGGATAACACCTTGGCGAGCCACTGGCCGGCGCGGGTCCTCCGCGCCGGCCAGGTCTCCCCTCCTCGAAAGCCAGGTACATGAGCCTCACATCACTCGCCGCGACCGGTCAGCGCCGACGCCCCACGGCCTCGTTGCTGGCGAAACGACGTCGACGGGTGGGCGTGATCTTGATCCTGCCCGCGCTGGCGCTGGTGGGCCTGCTGATCGGCTACCCCATCGGCCAGGCGGTGTACTACTCCTTCACCTACTGGAATGGCCTGACCACCCAGTGGGTCGGGGTCTCGACCTGGACCCAGGCCTTCCACAACCCCGAGATGTGGACGGCCTTGAAGAACAACGCCGAGCTCTTGTTGTCCGTCCCCTTCGCCCTGGGCATCCCGCTGCTGGTGGCGGTGATGCTGCACCAGCGCGTCGCGGGCTGGAAGATCTTCCGGTCCATCTACTTCTTGCCCACGGCCATCTCCTGGGTCGTCATCGGCCTCGTGGCCGAGCACTTCTTCGCCTACTCGGGCACCCTGAACTCGCTGCTGTCGAGCCTCGGCCTCTCCCACGCCCACACCAACATGCTCGGTGAGCAGAGCCAGGCGCTCATCGCCCTGGGCATCACCTTCATCTTCTCGATGATCGGCACGAACACCATGCTCTTCCTCACCGGTCTGGCCACCCTCGACCCCTCCCTCGAGGAGGCCGCGCGCATCGACGGCGCCGGGGCGTGGCGGATCTTCCGACACATCACCCTGCCGCACCTCAGCCGCTTCATCCAGTTGGCCTTCGTCATGACGGTCATCTCGGCCTTCTCGGCCCTCTTCAGCCTGATCTTCGTGATGACCAACGGAGGACCGGGTTACTCGACCACCACGATGGAGTTCCTCGTCTACCAGACGGGCTTCAACCAGAGCGAGTTCGGCACGGCGGCCCTCTACGGCATCATCCTCTTCGTCATCACCGCCGTCGTGGGCATCGGCCAGCTGCGCCTGATCGGGGCGAAGGACTCGTGAGTTCCAGCACCCACTTCGACGTGACCCCCCTCGATGACGCCACCCTCGACGAGACGGGCCTCGCCCCGATGCCGGGCGCCTCGCCGACCAAGCGACGCATTGGACGCAGCCTGATCTTCCTCGCCATGTCGGTCATGGCGGTCATCATGCTCTACCCCTTCGCGATCATGGTGCTGATCTCCTTCAAGACCAACGCGCAGTACCTCATTGGCTCGGGGGCCTCGACCAAGACCTGGCAGGAGATCAACTCGACGCTGCCGGTGTACCAGGAGCTGTGGAACTCGACGGTGGTGTGCACCTTGTCGATCCTCATCATCCTGGTGGTGGGCGTCATGGCCGGTTTCTCCTTCGCCAAGCTGCAGTTCCGCGGGGGCAACATCGTCTTCTTGGGCATCGTGAGCGCGATGATGGTGCCCCTGCAGGCCATTTTGATCCCGGAGTTCGTCAACATCGCGCGCACCGGGCTCACCAACGGCTACATGGGCGCGGTGGTGGTCTACGCCGCCCTGGGCACGCCGTTCTCCATCTTCTTGTTCACCACCTACTTCCGTCGCATCCCCGACGAGCTCATCGAGGCCGGCATCGTCGACGGTCTGGGGTACTGGGGCGTGCTGTGGCGCCTGGCCATGCCCATGGCCCTGCCGGCCATCGCGACGGTGACCGTGCTGCAGTTCATCCAGATCTGGGACGACCTCCTGGTGGGGCTGCTCTTCTTGCAGAACCCCGGTGAGCGCACCATCACCGTGGGGCTGGCCGCGCTGGCGGCGGGGCACACCACGTCCATCCCCCTGCTGATGGCCGGCTCGCTCGTGTCCGCCGCCCCCGCCATGCTCGTGTACCTCGTGTTCCAGCGCTTCTTGGTGCGCGGGCTCACGATGGGGATCGATCGATGAGCGAAGTGTCGTTGAGAGGAATGTGTCGTGGCTGAGATTGTGTTTGACCAGGTGGCGAAGGTCTACCCCGGTGGCAACACCGCGGTGGAGAACCTGTCGTTGCGCGTGGCCGACGGCGAGTTCATGGTGCTGGTCGGTCCCTCGGGCTGCGGCAAGACGACCGCGCTGCGCATGATCGCCGGCCTCGAGGAGGTGACCGACGGCACCATCTCCATCGGTGGCCAGGTCGTCAACAACGTGCTGCCCAAGGACCGCGACATCGCCATGGTCTTCCAGAACTACGCGCTCTACCCTCAGATGTCGGTGGGCCAGAACATGGGCTTCGCGCTGAAGATCCGCAACGTCCCCAAGGCCGAGATCCAGCGTCGCGTGGAGGAGGCCGCGAAGATCCTGCGCCTCACCGAGTACCTGGACCGGCGCCCCAAGGCCCTCTCGGGGGGTCAGCGCCAGCGCGTGGCCATGGGCCGCGCCATCGTTCGCGAGCCGCGCGCCTTCTTGATGGACGAGCCGCTGTCGAACCTCGACGCCCAGTTGCGCGTCGAGATGCGCAGCGAGATCTCGCGCATCCAGCGTCTGCTCGGCGTGGCCACCATCTACGTGACCCACGACCAGACCGAGGCGATGACCATGGGCGACCGCGTCGCGGTCATGCGCGGCGGGGTGCTCCAGCAGGTCGCCACCCCCGAGGACCTCTACGACCACCCGGTCAACTCCTTCGTGGCCGGCTTCATCGGCTCGCCGCCGATGAACCTGCTCAGCGCCACGCTGGTCAACGTCGAGGGCGCCATGAGCGTCCGCTTCGGCGACCAGAGCGTCGCGGTGCCCGAGCGCTACCGCGCCACGCACCGCCTCGAGGCCAACGTGGGGCGCTCGGTCCTCGTGGGGGTCCGTCCCGAGGACATGGTGGTCGCCACCGGCGACGCCCCCGGCCGCTTCACCGCCACGGTGACGCTGCGCGAGGCCCTGGGCTCGGAGATCCTGGCGCACCTGAGCTTCGGCGACGACGAGCTCATCGTGGACGACACCGAGGTCACCACGCCGGCCGGCCACTCGACGCGGGTCGTGGCGCGCCTGGCCGCGCGCACGCCGGTCGCGGTGGGCGAGCGCATCGAGCTGTGCTTGAACCCCGACAACCTCCACTTCTTCGACGCGGCCAGCGGCGAGACCCTGCGGGTGGGCTCGTGAGCGGGCCCCTGGACCCCGTCTTGGACCTGCGCACGCTCGCGCGCGGGCTGGACCACGCCGAGGGGATCTGCTGGGACCCCGTGCGGCGATGCCTGTGGGGCGGGGGTGAGGCCGGGCAGGTCTACCGCGTCGAGCTCTCCGGCGAGGTCGAGGTGGTGCACCAGATCGCCGGGGGAGCGCTGCTGGGCCTGGCCCTGGACGCGACCGGCTCGATTTTTACTGTACCGGCCTGGCCGAAATAACCCGCAGCCAACCAGACCACCGCCGCCGTACTCCGACAAGTCCTCGCCCGCGCTGCTCGGCCCATTCGCCGCAAGCGCCAGTATAGCC
>CAIORQ010000090.1 GCA_903860745.1 uncultured Actinomycetes bacterium
CTCCCACCTCGGCCGCATGTGCGTCCTGCGCGGCCTTGAGCAGCCGGCTCCTGAGCACGAGCATGGCCTTGGCCCGGTTCTGGATCTGGCTCTTCTCGTCCTGCATCGAGACGACGATGCCGGTGGGCAGGTGGGTGATGCGCACCGCGGAGTCCGTCGTGTTGACGCTCTGTCCGCCCGGGCCCGAGGAGCGGTAGACGTCGATCTTGAGGTCGTTCGGGTCGAGGTCGACGTCGACCTCCTCGGCCTCGGGCAGCACCGACACGGTCGCCGACGAGGTGTGCACACGGCCCTTGGCCTCGGTGACGGGCACTCGTTGGACGCGGTGCACGCCGGCCTCGTGGGCCAGGCGGGTCCACACGTCCTCGCCCTTGATGAGGTAGGTGGCCTCGTCCAGACCACCCTGGTCGGACTCGCGCTCCTCGACGACCTCGAGCTTCCATCCCCGCAGCGCGGCGTAGCGCCGGTACATCTCGGCCAGGTCGGCGGCGAAGAGGTTGGCCTCCTCGCCACCCTCGGCGCCGCGGATCTCGAGGATCACGTTGCGGCCCTCGTTGGGGTCGCGCGGCAACAGTAGGGTCTCGAGGTTCTCCTCGAGGGCGGGCAGTCGGGCCTCGGCCGTGTTGACCTCGTCGCGCCAGAGTTCGCGGTCGTCCCCCGTGCTCTCGTTGAACATCTCTCGCGCGGTCTCGAGGTCCTCGCGGGCGCCCTTGAGCTCCACCCAGGCGGCGTTGATCTCGGCGAGCTCCTTGTGCCGGCGCGACAGGTCTCGCAGACGCGTCAGGTCGGAGGCGACGTCGGGTTGGGACAGCGCGGTCTCGACCGAACGCAGTTCGTCCTCGAGGGCCGCCAGAGTGTCGTCGAGCGAGCGCACAGGGGGTGGCGCTCCGGCTTACGCCTTGGGAGCGCGCGCCTTGTTGGTCTTCTGGGCGTAGCGGCGCTGGAAGCGCTCCACGCGACCACCGGTGTCGACCAGCTTCTGCTTACCGGTGAAGAAGGGGTGGCACTCGTTGCACAGCTCGACCTTGATCTCGGACTTGGTCGACTTCGTCGTGAAGGTGTTCCCGCACGAGCAGGTGACGCTGGCGTCGATGTACGTGGGGTGGATGTCAGTCTTCATGAGTGCTCCTTGGTGCGGATGACGAGTTTACAGGATAATCAGGAGGTCGGTACCGGGCCCTTGGCGATCTCCGCCAGGAACTCGTCGTTCGATCGGGTCGACTTCAGCTTGTCGATCAGGAGTTCCAGACCCGCGGCCTCACGTCCCTCCGAGGCCAAACCGTTGAGAACGCGGCGCAGGCGCCACACCTGGGGCAAGACGTCGCGGTCGAAGAGCAGCTCTTCGTGGCGCGTCGAGGACCCGTTGACGTCGATGGCCGGGTAGAGGCGACGCTCGGCCAGACGGCGGTCGAGCTTGAGCTCCATGTTGCCGGTGCCCTTGAACTCCTCGAAGATGACCTCGTCCATCTTGGAGCCGGTCTCCACGAGCGCGGTCGCCAGGATGGTCAGCGAGCCGCCCTCTTCGATGTTGCGCGCGGCGCCGAAGAACTTCTTGGGCGGGTAGAGCGCGCCGGAATCCACGCCACCGGACATGATGCGACCGGTGGCCGGAGCCGCGAGGTTGTAGGCGCGGGCGAGTCGGGTGATGCCGTCGAGGATGATCACCACGTCACGTCCCTGCTCGACCAGGCGCTTGGCGCGCTCGATGCAGAGTTCCGCCACGTGGGTGTGCTCCTCGGCCGGTCGGTCGAAGGTGGAGGCGATGACCTCGCCACTGACGCTGCGGCGCATGTCGGTGACTTCCTCGGGTCGCTCGTCCACCAACAGCACCATGAGGTGGACCTCGGGGTTGTTGGCCTCGATGGACTGGGCGATCTGCTTCATGATGGTCGTCTTGCCCGCCTTGGGTGGCGAGACGATGAGACCGCGCTGACCCTTGCCGATGGGGGCCAACAAGTCGACGATGCGCGGGGTGAGGTCGGACTTGCCCTCGGCGGTGGCGAGCTTGAGCTTCTCGTCGGGGAACAGCGGTGTCAGGTCCTCGAAGCGCGGACGCAGGCGCGCGACCTCGGGGTCGAAACCGGCCACGGTGTCAACGCGCAGCAGGGCCGGGTACTTCTCGTTCGACGCGGCCGGGCGGTAGCCGCCGGCGACCATGTCGCCCTTGCGCAGGTGGTAGCGACGCACCTGGTTGATCGAGACGTAGACGTCGTTGGGCGACGCGTGGAAGCCCTTGGTGCGCAAGAAGCCGTAACCGTCGTCGCGCAGGTCCAAGAGACCCTCAATCTCCACGAGCTCGCCGTTGTAGGGCTGGTCCGCGTTGGGCATGACCTCGCCGAAGCGCTCGCGCCCGTTGCGGTTGCGACGGTTGCGACGGTTGTTGCGTCCTCCCGGATCGTTGGCGAAGTCCCGGGGCTGGCGATCGCGGGGCTCGCGGCCCTGGCCCTGCTGGTTCTGCTGGCCCTGCTGGTTGGAACGGTCCGGCTGGTTCGAGCGCTCCGTCTGTCGCGAGGCGGGCGCGTCGTTCGACGGCACAGGCGTGGTGGCGCTGGTCGAACTCACCGACGCCGCGACACGGGCCGCGGGGACGGGTGCCTCACCCGTCGGGGCTTCGGCCACGAACTCGTTGATGAGGGACTCGAAGTCGTCGTCCGGCGTCGCCACGGTACGCCGTGAACGCACGGCGCGCGTCGCGAGCTTCGCCGACGCAGCGGCGGAGTCGGAGGAGGAGGAGGAGGAGGAGGAGGAGGTCCCCATGATGGTCTCGATCAGGGTCGCCTTCGAGGCCCGCGCCGAGACGTCGGCGCCGGTCGACTTGGCGATGGCCTGGAGGTCTTCGCGCGACTTCGACTCGAGGTCCGAACGATCAGGGGCGGTGGGCTTTGCAGCCATACATAAGTCCTTTCGCGCCACGCGCACGAGGAAAGTTTCGTGAGTGGCGAAAAAACGGGAATGCCGTTAAGGGAAGAGTTCCGCACATCGGCGAAGGGCCAGACGTGAACGACAAACCTCAGTGTAGCGGAAGACGGGCCCAGCGCAAGCATTGGACCGCTGAACTCACCTCGACGACGCCGTCAGGCGTCGCGTCGCGCTCTACGCGCGGGTCAGCTCACCTGGGCCAAGAGCGCGTCGATGGTCGCGTCGATGACGGTGGGATTGGCGCTCGTCGAGACGGCGGTGTCGGGGTCCTTCAAGCCGTTGCCGGTCAGCACGCACACGACGGTGGAGCCTTGGGGCACGCCGAACTTCAAGATGCCCGCCACCGAGGCCGCTGAGGCGGGCTCGCAGAAGATCGACTCGTAGCGGGCCACGAAACGATAGGCGTCGAGGATCTCGTCGTCGGTCACCGCGCGGATGTCGCCCAGGGACTCGTGGATGACCTCAAGCGCGGGCACCCAACTGGCCGGGTTGCCGATGCGGATCGCCGTGGCGATGGTCTCGGGGTTGGCCACGGGATGCCCGAGCACGATGGGCGCCGCGCCGGCGGCCTGGAAGCCCCACATCTTGGGCAGTCTCGCGGCGAGTCCGGCGCTGTGGTACTCGAGGAAGCCGCGCCAATAGGCGGTGATGTTGCCCGCGTTGCCCACCGGTATCGACAAGATGTCCGGGGCGTCGCCCAGGACGTCGACGACCTCGAAGGCCCCGGTCTTCTGCCCCTCGATGCGATCGGGGTTGATCGAGTTCACGATGGTGATCGGCACGTGCTGGGTGAGCTCGCGCGCCAGGTCGAGGGCCTGGTCGAAGTTGCCGCGGATCTGCAGGACCTTCGCGCCGTAGACGATGGCCTGGGCCATCTTGCCCAGGGCGATCTTGCCCTCGGGCACGAGTACCACGCAGTCCATGCCCGCCTTGGCCGCGTAGGCCGCGGCCGCCGCCGAGGTGTTCCCCGTCGATCCGCAGATCACCGTCTTGGCCCCCTGGGCCTTCGCTTTGGTGATCGCCATGGTCATGCCACGGTCCTTGAAGGAGCCCGAGGGGTTGAGCCCCTCGTACTTGAGCCAGACGTTGGCGCCCACGCGCTCCGAGAGGCGCTCGGCGAAGATCAGCGGCGTGTTGCCCTCCTGGAGGGTCACGATCTCGTCGACCCCTTCGAGGTCGAGCCACTGCCCGTACTCCTTGAGCAGTCCGTTCCAACCCGTCACGCGCCACCTCCGTCAATTACGCGAATGCACGCGCCGATTGAGTCCACCGACGCCAGTTGATCGAGCTCGTCGAGCGTGGACGACACGTCGCGAGCGCGCGCCTCGTGCGTCAGGAACGACAGCCGCGCCTCGGAGCCGAAGCCCGACTGCTCCATCGACTGGATCGAGACCTCGTGACGACCGAAGACGCCCGCCACCTGCGCGAGCACCCCGGGCTCGTCGAGCACGTCGAGGCTCAGGTAGTAGACGCTGGTGAGGTCGCCCTCGTCGACGTTGGTGAGTCGGTCGTCGACGCTGAAGGGGACGTCGTGGCGGCCGCTCGCGCGGTTGCGCGCCGCGTGCAGGACGTCGCCCATCACGGCGGTGGCGGTCGGTTCTCCCCCCGCGCCCTGTCCGAGCCACATCAGAGGGCCGCTCTTGTCGCCCTCGACGAAGACCGCGTTCATCGCCCCGTGGACGGCGGCGAGGGGGTGCTCGAGTGGGATGAGCGCGGGATGGGTGCGCCGCGAGAGACCGTGCTCGCCGACCCGCTCGACGACGCCGATGAGCTTGATGACGTAGCCGGCGCGTCGCGCGAAGTCCACGTCCACGGCGCGGACCTTGGCGATGCCCTCGCGCGAGATGGCCTCGCCGTGCAGGGCGGTGCCGATGGCCAGCGAGGAGAGGATCTGCACCTTGGCGGCGGCGTCGAAGGCCTCGACGTCGGCCGTCGGGTCGGCCTCGGCGTAGCCCAGGGCCTGGGCTTCGGCCAGTGCCTCGGCGTAGTCGCGGCCCTCGCTGGTCATCTGCGAGAGGATGAAGTTGGTCGTGCCGTTGACGATGCCCAGCACGCGGTTGATCTTCTCGCCGGCGAGCGAGGTGCGCAGCGCGCGGATGATCGGGATGCCGCCGGCCACCGAGGCCTCGTAGAGGAGGTCGGCGCCGTTGTCGTGGGCCAGTCGGGCGAGTTCGGTGCCGCACTCGGCCATCAGGGCCTTGTTGGCGGTCACCACCGAGGCGCCCCGGTGCAGCGCCGTCTCGATCCATGAACGCGTCGGGTCGGTCCCTCCGGCCAACTCGACCAGGATGTCCACGTCCTCGCGTGCGGCCAGCGCGAGGGGGTCGTCGACGAGCAACGAGGGGTCTATCCCCTCTCGCGGCGTGGTGGTGTCGCGCACCGCCACCCCGACGATCTCGAGGGTCGCGTTGGCGCCGTCAACCAGGGCGACCTGGCGCGAGGGGTCGGTGAGCAACTGCACGAAGGCGCGCCCCACGAAGCCCGCGCCGATGACCCCGAGGCGCAGGTTCGGCGTTTCCATGGTCAAAGGCTAACCGTAATCACGACGGCGGCCCCTAGGCCTCGAGGCGGGCCAGGTCCTCGAAGGTCTCGCGGCGCAGCACCACGCGCGCGGCGCCCCCACCCACGAAGACCACCGCGGGGCGCGGGACGCGGTTGTAGTTCGACGCCATGGAGTAGCCGTAGGCGCCCGTCACCGGCGTGGCGACGAGGCTCCCGACGCCGGTGGACGCCGGCAGCCAGGCCTCGTCGATCAAGACGTCGCCGCTCTCGCAGTGGCGCCCGACGAGGCGAACGGCCTGGGGGCGCGGTGCGAAGGGCTGGGCGACGTCGAAGGCCTCGTAGCCCGACCCGTAGAGCACGGGGCGCGGGTTGTCGCTCATGCCGCCGTCGACGGCCATGTAGCTGCGCTGGGTGACGGCCTTGACCGCGCCGACCCGGTAGAGCGTGACCCCCGCTTGGGCCACGATGGCGCGACCCGGCTCGGCGGTGAGTCGCACCGAGGGGTCCAGCCCCGCCGCCGCCGCGGCGCGTCGCACCGCCACCCCCCACTCGTGCAGCGACGTGGTCTCCTCGCCCGCCACGTAGGCCACGCCCAGCCCGCCGCCGACGCAGAGCTCGTCGAAGGCGTCCTCACGCACGAAGTCGACGAGGATCTTCACCTCCTCCTCGAAGCCCTCGACGTCGAAGATCTGTGAACCGATGTGGGCGTGCACGCCGTGCAGCGTGAGGTGCTCGATGCCGCGTAGTGCCTCGATGGCGTCCCGCGCCGCACCCGAGGCGATGGAGAAGCCGAACTTCGAGTCCTCCTGGCCGGTACGCACGAACTCGTGCGTGTGCGCCTCGACCCCCGGGGTGACGCGGACCAGGCAGTCGAGGGGGCGCGCCTCGCCCACCATCTCGCCCAGGCGTCCGATCTCGTCGAAATTGTCCACCACCAGACGATGCACCCCGACCTCGAGGGCCCGTTCGATCTCCGAGGGCAACTTGTTGTTCCCGTGCATGATGATCCGCGAGGGGTCGACCCCGGACCTCAGGACGAGGTCCAGTTCGCCCCCGGTGGCCACGTCGACGCACAGGCCCTCCTCCACCGCGAGTCGGGCCATCGCCCCGCAGAGGAAGGACTTGGACGCGAAGGCCACCCCGTCGTCGAAGACACCGGCGGCCTGGGCGCAACGCTCGCGCAGGGTCGTCTCGTCGTAGACGAACAACGGCGTGCCGTAGTCCTCGGCGAGCCGCGTCAGTGACACCCCCCCGATGAGGACGTCATCCTCGGTCAGCTCCGCCGTGTCGGGCAGCAGCGCGGCGAGGATCGGCTCAGAAGACACGACGCCCCCGTCCGGTAGGCTGGCTGACGCGCCCTCGTAGCTCAGGGGATAGAGCATTGGCCTCCGAAGCCATGTGCGCAGGTTCGAATCCTGCCGGGGGCACCACGGGCGACGATGGCTCGAACGCGGACGTCGTTCTCAGCAGGTCGGTCATCGTCGCGTTCCGTTCTTGTCGCCGTGTGGGTCCCACGATACTCACGGCACCGCTTTTCCCGAGCCGGGTTCAGCCTCAGGGGACGATGATCATGCGCACGGTGTCGGTCACCTGCGCGCCACCGGTGGTCGATCCCGCCATCACCACGATGGGGTCACCCGGCTGGGCGATGCCCGCCTTCTTCACCTCGGCGACGGCGACCTCGCAGAGCTCGTCGATGTCGTGCGAGGGCGACAGGACGACGCGGTCGACGCCCCACGAACTGCGCAACTGACGCGAGGTCGAGACACTGGGCGTGATGGCCACGATGGGCATCGGCGGACGGAAGCGCGAGATCGCCCGTGCGGTCATGCCCGAACGGGTGCACGCGACGATGGCGACGGCGTTCTCCTCCATCGCGGCGCGCCAGGCGGCCCCGGTGATGGCGGCGGTGATGCGCGTCGACTGGTTGGCGTGCCCGACGTGGGACTGCAGCTCGAGGCCCGCGCCCCACTTGGCGTAGTCGAAGGAGGCCTCCGCGCGGCGCACGATGCGGTCCATCGTGATGACGGTGCCGACCGGGTCGTCCCCGATAGCCGTCTCGCCCGAGAGCATGACGGCGCTCGCGCCGTCCAGGACGGCGTTGGCGACGTCGGTCACCTCGGCGCGAGTGGGGACCTGGGCGTGGGTCATGGACTCGAGCATCTGGGTCGCCACGACCACGGGGCGCGCGTAGCGGATGCCGTGGCGCACGATGAGTTTCTGGAGGTGGGGCACCTCCTCGATGGGCATGCGCACGCCGAGGTCGCCGCGCGCCACCATGATGGCGTCGGACACCGCCACGATCTCGTCGAGGTTCTCGACGCCTTCACCGGTCTCGATCTTGGCCATGAGCAGGACGTCGTCCCGGCTCAGCACCGAGCGGACCGACACCATGTCGAAGGCCGATCGCACGAAGGACACCGCCAGGATGTCGATGTCCTCGGAGCGCAACGCCTCGAGGCGGGCGCGGTCGTCGTCGGTGGGCAGACGATCGTTCAGGATCGATGAGGGAAGGCCCATTCCCGGCTTGCCCATCACGGCGCCACCCGAGATGACCTCGGTGAAGGTGGTCTCGCCGGTCTTGGTGACCACCAATGAGATGCCGCCGTCGCCGATGTGGATGCGGTCCCCGGTCTTGAGGTGCGACAGGACTCCTTCGCGCTCCACCGCGATGCGCTCGAGCGTCGAGGTCTCGCCGAAGCCCTCCACCAGTTCGATGGCCTGTCCGATGTTCAGGTGAACGGGCACGGTGCCGAAGGAGCCGGCGCGGATCTTGGGCCCGGGGATGTCCACCATGATGGCGATGTCCGGCGCCACCGCGCGGACCCGACGCAGGCGTTCGATGTTCGACGGGATGTCGCCGTGGGCCATGGAGACGCGGAACACGTCGACGCCGGCCTTGACGAGGTTCGCCAGGACCTCGTCGCTCTCCGAAGCCGGTCCGATGGTTGCCACGATTCGGGTGCGACGCAAGATAATCCCCTTACAGTTTTCCGGTCAGTCTAGTTGAGGCTCCTCTTTTGACTCCCGGGCCTCAGTGAACTCTGTGTTACCTCCGCGGGGCTCCCGGGACCTCGGCCCGACTTACCGACCGGTATCGCCGCGCACCGGAACGACGACGTCACTGCCGTCCACGTTGACCACGCGCAGCGTCGTCCCGTAGCACTCGGCCAGCTCCCTCGAGCGGATCACCTCGTGCGCGGCGCCGTCGAGGCGCACCTCGCCGCGGTGCAGCAGCACCAGGCGGTCGGTGAAGAGTCCGGCGAGCGTCAGGTCGTGCAGGGTCGCCAGTACGGTGAGGCCGCACTCGAGGACCTCCTTGGTGAGCATCTCGAGGATGTCCATCTGGTGACGCACGTCCAGCCCGGTCGTGGGCTCGTCGAGCACCACCACCTTGGTCGCCTGCGCCAGCGCGCGTGCCAGGACCATTCGTTGCCGCTCGCCACCCGACAGCGACGCGCAGTCGCGACCCCGGAAACCCTCGAGCTCGAGACGCTCCAGCACGCCGTCGACCACGTCGCGATCGCGCCGCGAGGGCGCACGCAGCACCCCGTGGAAGGCGACGCGCCCCAGGGCGACGTACTCACCCACGCTCATGCCCGCGGGCACCTCGGGGTGCTGGGGCACGAAGGCCACCAGTCGCGCGCGATCGCGTTCGTGCAGCTCGTGCAGGTCCTGGCCGTCGATGCGCACCTGGCCGTGCGCGGGGCGGCGCAGCCCGGCCACCGCGGCCACGAGGGTTGTCTTGCCGGCCCCGTTGGGCCCGACCACCGTGCACCAGGTCCCGGCGTCGATGGCGAGGCTGACGTCGCGAAGCAGCGTCGACGAACCGGCCGTGACCGTCACGCCGTCCAGGGAGATCATCGTCACGACGACCCCGTGCGCCGCAGGCTCAAGATGAGCACGAAGACCGGTGCGCCGATCACGGCGGTCACGACTCCCAGGGGGAGCTCCGAGGGTGCCATGACCGTGCGCGCCACGGTGTCGGCGAGCACCAGGAAGGCCGCGCCGAAGACCACCGAGATGGGCAGGATCCTTCGGTACGACGTGCCCACGAGGAGTCGCACGATGTGCGGGACGATGATGCCGACGAAGCCGATCAGCCCGACCACCGAGACGATGGCCGCGGTCCCCAGCGACGAGGCGACCACGACCACCAGGCGCACCGACCTCACCGACAGACCCAGGGATCGCGCCTCGTCGTCGCCCACGCTCATCACGTCCAGGGCCCGTCCGGCCGCGACGCAGACGCCCGTGCACGCGACCACGTAGGGCACCACGATCAGCACCGAGTGCCAACTGGCGTTGGCCAGGGAACCCAGGAGCCAGATGTAGACCCGGGCGATGGACTGCGTCGAGGACTGCTGCTGCAAGAAGGTCTGCGCGCTGGTGAAGAGCGCCGACACGGCCACCCCGGCCAGCACCAGGGTGGCGGGGGTGGAGCGGAGGTTTCGCCCGCCGACGAGCCAGGTGAGCGTGACCGCCACCATCGCGCCGGCGAAGGCCAGCAACGGCGTCCACGCGGGGGTCGCGAAGGCGTTGGACATGTCGACGATGGCCACCGTCGCCCCCAAGCCGGCCCCCGCCGCCACGCCGAGCAGGTAGGGGTCGGCCAGGGGGTTGCGGAACACGCCCTGGTAGGTGCCGCCGGCCACGGCCAGCATGGCTCCCGCCAGGAGTCCGAGCACCATGCGTGGCGCGCGCACCTGCCACACGATCAGCGACTGCAGCGAGGTCAACGACGAATGCCCGACGCCGAGGTGGCTCAGGGCGTCGCCCAGTATGCGCGACGCGGGGATCGAGGTGGGACCGACGACGAGTCCGCAGGCCACGGCCAGCGCCACGGCCACGACGGTCGCGGCGGTGACCACCGCGACGCGACGCGCGCTCGGCGGGCTGGTCCAGGCCATCCGACTACTTCCAGAGTCGCGGATCGGCTAGGGCCGCCCTGACGGCGGCCGTGATCTGGTTCATCAAGGTCCCCAGACGCGGTCCCCAGCGCGACGCGACGTCGTCGTCCAGGCCGACCACGTGGTGGTCGCGCACCGCGGCCAGCTGCGCAAAGCCCGGCCGCTTGGCCACACTGGCGGGCGTCGCCTTGCAGCAGATCGTGTCGGCCAGGAAGATCAGCTTCGGCTTCGCGGCGATGATGTACTCGGCTCCGAGCTGCGGGTAGCCGGGGTCGGCGACCGTCGACTGGCCGTCGGCGATGTTCACCACCCCCAGCGACTTCATCAGCGAGCCGACGAAGGTCGACGAGGTCAGGGAGTAGTAGGGCGAGGGTTGCAACTCGTAGTACACCGTCAAGCGCTTGTCGGGGTGTGTCGGGACCGACCTCACGTCGGCGCTGATGGTGCGCGAGAGCGTCGCGGCCAGGCGGTCGGCGCTCGCCACGTGCCCGGTGATGGCGCCGAGCTGGCGGATCTGGGCGAGTGCGCCGGCGAGGGACGTGGGGGCGAACTGCTCGATGACCTTCACGCCCAGGGCGGTCAGCTTCTCCTTGATGGAGTTCGCGTCGTAGGAGATGACCACGAGGTCGGGCTTGGTCGACGCGCCGCCCTTGGCCGAGCAGATACCGACCACCGATTCCACACTGGGGTTGAGCGCGTTGACGCGTTTGGCCGGCAGTCCGTGGGTCGGATAGTTGGAGTCGGAGTCCACGGCCTGGACCTGCGCTCCGGCACCGATGGCGAAGAGCGTCTCGGTCGCGGTGGGCGACAGGGACACGACGCACGCGGGCGCGGCGCTCGGCGCCGCGTTCGCGGCCGCGGCCGCGAACGGGGTCCCGGGCAGGGCCAGGGCCGCGAGGGTGAAGGCCGCGACGACGCGCACGGTGGTGGTGGGACGGGACGTTCTCATGGATCTCTCCTCTCCGTCGAAGTGGTGTGGACGACGGATGGGGATCCGCACGACCGCCCTTTACCTCGAGAGCTGCCAGCACAATCTCCTCGCCGCAGGCGACCTGGCTTCGTGGACGGATCCACTTACAGTTGCGGGACAGCGTTGGAATCTCACCAACTTCGCTGCTGCGAGGCAGTACCGACCCTACCCCAGCGCGCGCCCCCGTCGCCGAGGGCGCCTCACATCTGTTCGGGGGCCTCGATGCCCAACAGCGAGAGACCGAGGGACAGGGTGCGCGCGGTCAACTCGCACAGGGCGAGGCGTTCGCCCTTCGAGGGCTCCGGCGCGGAGAGCACGGGGCAGGCCTCGTAGAAGGCGGTGAAGCGCTGGGCCAGGTCGAAGAGGTAGCCCGCCAGGCGATGGGGGTGCAGGGTCGCGATCGCCGCGTCCAACGCCTCGGGGAAGGCGAGGATGCCCAGCGCCAGGTCTCGCTCCGCGCTCTCGGCGAGCACGAAGTGGACGGCGTGCGCATCGAAGCCGTCGTCGAGGCGTCGGAAGATCGAGCGCAGGCGCGCGTGCGCGTATTGCAGGTACGGTCCGGTGTCGCCCTCGAAGGCGATCATACGGTCGAGATCGAAGACGTAGTCGCGGCTACGGTCCGTCGACAGGTCGGCGTACTTGATCGCCGCGCGCGCGATCTGGGTGGCGAGTTCGTGGCGCTCCTGCGTGGTCAGCGAGCTCGAGCGAAGCGCCAGGGCGGCCTCGGCACGGTCGCGGGCCTCGTCGAGCAGACCGATGAGCTTGACCGTCTCCCCGGAACGCGACTTGAACATCTTGCGGTCGGGGCCGAGCACGTTGCCAAAGGCCACGTGTTCGCAGCGCACGCTCTCGGGCAGCCACCCGGCCGCGCGCGCCACCGCGAAGACCATCTCGAAGTGCTGTCCCTGGGGCGCGCCCACCACGTAGAGCATCTCGTCGGCGTGCAGGTTCGCGACACGGTCGCGCACCGCCGCGAGGTCGGTCGCGGCGTAGCCGAAGCCCTCGTCACTCTTTCGCACGATGAGCGGTAGGGGTTCGCCGTCACGATTGGTGAAACCCTCCGGGAAGACGCACAGCGCTCCCCCGCTCTCGACCAACAATCCGGCCCGGGCCAGGTCGGCCACGACCTCGTCGAGCATGGGGTTGTAGAAGGACTCGCCCACCACGTCGGCCGGCGTGAGGGTCACGTCCAGGGCGGCGTAGACCTCGGAGAAGTAGGCCACCGACTCGTCCACCAGCAGTCGCCAGAGGCGGCGGGTCTCGGGGTCGCCACCCTGCAGGGCCACCACGCGCGCGCGCGAGCGCTCCTTGAAGGCGTCGTCGGCGTCGAACTTGGTGCGCGCCGCGCGGTAGAAACCGTCGAGGTCGCCGATGGACAGCGAGGCGATGGCCTCCTCCTCACCCAGGTCCAAAAGGTGCTCGATAAGCATGCCGAAGGGCGTCCCCCAGTCGCCCACGTGGTTGCGGGCGATCACCCGGTATCCGCGGAAGCGGTACATGCGCACCAGCGCGTCGCCGATCACGGTCGAACGCAGGTGCCCGACGTGCATCTCCTTGGCGACGTTGGGCGCGGAGTAGTCGATCACGGCGACGCGCCCCTCGAGGCGGCCGACCCCGAGGCGATCGTCGTCCACCAGCTCGCGCAGCTGGGCGTCGAGGAAGGCCGTGGTGAGGGTCAGGTTCAAGAACCCCGGGCCGGCGACCTCCACGTCGGCGACGTCGGCCAGGTCGAGGCCGGCGAGGACGCGCTCGGCCATCTCGCGCGGGTTGACACCCTGGGACTTGGCCAGCGCCATCACCCCGTTGGACTGGTAGTCGCTGCGCTCCGAGGGGCGTAGCACCGGGTCGGCACCGACGGCGACGGCGTCGAAAGCGCTCGTGAGTCGAGCCAGGAGGACGTCGTAGGTACCGGTCACCCTTCCATTCTCACATCTCGCCCGCCCGGGGCGCGCCAGACTCTAGGCAGCCCTCCCAAAAGAGGGCAGAATAGTTGGATGACCTCCTCACTCAATTCCTTCAACACGCTCGACACCCTGGACGTGGACGGACGCCGCCTCCAGTACTTCTCGTTGCGTGCGGACGGTCTCAGCCAGTTCGCCATCGACCGTCTCCCCTACTCCATCAAGGTGCTCCTGGAGAACCTCCTGCGCCACGAGGACGGCGTGAAGGTCACGGCCGCCGACGTCGAAGCCGTCGCCCGCTGGAGCGAGACGCCGACGCGCCACGGCGAGGCCGCCGGTGACGACGCCACGGAGATCGCCTTCACCCCCGCCCGGGTCTTGATGCAGGACCTCACCGGGGTGCCGGCAGTGGTGGACCTCGCGTCGATGCGCGACGCCATCATCGCCCTGGGCGGCGACCCCGCCAAGATCAACCCCCTGGTGCCCGTGGAGCTGGTCATCGACCACTCGGTCATCCTCGAGCGCACCGGGACCCCCGAGAGCTACGAGCAGAACGTCGCCATCGAGTACGAGCGCAACATCGAGCGCTACACCTTCCTCAAGTGGGCCCAGAGCAGCTTCGACCAGTTCCGCGTCGTCCCGCCGGGGATGGGCATCTGCCACCAGGTCAACCTCGAGCACCTGGCGCGAGTGGTCTTCGAGAACCAGGGCCTCGCCTACCTCGACACCGTCGTGGGAACCGACTCGCACACCACCATGGTCAACGGACTGGGCGTGCTGGGCTGGGGCGTGGGGGGCATCGAGGCCGAGGCCGGCATGCTCGGTCAGCCGACCTCCATGCTGATCCCGCCGGTGGTGGGACTGCGCCTCTCGGGCGCGACGAAGGAGGGTGTCACCGCCACCGACGTGGTGCTGACCATCACCGAGCTGCTGCGCCGCCACGGCGTGGTCGGCAAGTTCGTCGAGGCCTACGGGCCGGGCGTGTCGTCGCTCTCGCTCGAGACCCGCGCGACCATCGGCAACATGTCCCCCGAGTACGGTGCCACCTGCGCGATCTTCCCGATCGACCAGGTGACCCTGGACTACCTCGCCTTCACCGGACGGCCGGCCGAGCAGCTGGCCCTGGTCGAGGCCTACGCCAAGGCCCAGGGCATCTGGCACGACGCCGAGGCCGCCGAGCCGACCTACTCCGAGCACGTCGAGCTCGACCTCTCCACCGTGGAGCCCAGCCTGGCCGGACCCAAGCGCCCCCAGGACCGCGTCTCGCTCTCGGGGGCGCGCGGCGCCTTCCGCAGCGCCCTGGGCCGCGAGCCCCTCGAGGTGGCCGGCACCCACGCCGCCGAGACCCTGCGCGACGGCGCGGTCACGGTGGCGGCGATCACCTCGTGCACCAACACCTCGAACCCGTCGGTGCTGGTGGCCGCCGGACTCGTCGCCAAGGCCGCCGTCGCTCGTGGCATGAGCGCCAAGCCCTGGGTGAAGACCTCCCTGGCCCCGGGTAGCCGCGTGGTCATGGACTACCTCGAGCGCGCCGACCTCGTGGACTCGCTCGACCAGTTGGGCTTCTACCTGGCGGGTTACGGTTGCACCACCTGCATCGGCAACACCGGGCCGCTGCTGGCCGGCGTGTCCGAGGCCGTCAACGAGCACGACCTCTCGGTGGTGTCGGTCCTCTCGGGCAACCGCAACTTCGAAGGGCGCATCCACCCCGACGTGAAGCAGAACTTCCTGGCCTCACCCCCCCTCGTGGTGGCCTACGCCTTGGCGGGCACGATCGACATCGACCTCTCGAGCGAGCCCCTGGGCGTCGACCGCGACGGCCAGCCGGTCTACCTGAAGGACCTCTGGCCCAGCGACGCCGAGGTCGCGGCGGCGGTGCGAGCGTCGCTCACCCCCGAGATGTTCGAGGAGCGCTACGCCGCCGCCTTCAGTGGCGACGACCGGTGGCGGGCCGTCCCCGCCACCAACGCCATCACCTACGCCTGGGACGAGCGCTCCACCTACGTGAAGCTCCCCCCCTACTTCGACGGCCTCACCATGGAACCGGGGACCGTCAGCGACATCGAGGACGCGCGCGTGCTCGCCAAGCTCGGTGACTCGGTCACGACCGACCACATCTCCCCGGCGGGCAACATCCGACCCAACGTGCCCGCGGGCAAGTACCTCACCGACGGGGGCGTGGCCCCGTCCGACTTCAACAGCTACGGCACCCGCCGCGGCAACCACGAGGTCATGGTGCGCGGCACCTTCGCCAACATCCGCTTGCGCAACCAGTTGGCCCCGGGCACCGAGGGCGGCGTGACCATCAAGTTCCCCGAGGGCGTGGAGACCTCGATCTTCGACGCCGCCATGGCCTACGCCGCCGAAGGGACGCCGCTGGTGATCCTGGGTGGCAAGGAGTACGGCAGCGGGTCGAGCCGCGACTGGGCCGCCAAGGGCACCAAGCTCCTGGGCGTCAAGGCCGTGCTCGTCGAGAGCTTCGAGCGCATCCACCGCTCCAACCTGGTGGGTATGGGCGTGCTGCCCCTGCAGTTCCTGCCGGGCGAGTCCTCGGCCACCCACGGGCTCGACGGGACCGAGACCTTCTCCATCCGCGGCCTGGACCCGCTCAACCGCGGCGAGACCGTGCCGCGGGTGACGGTCACCGCGCTGCGCCAGAACGGCGAGTCGACGTCCTTCGAGGTGCGTCTGCGCATCGACACCGCCACCGAGGCCGAGTACTACCGCCACGGCGGCGTGCTCAACTTCGTGCTGCGCCAGCTCGCCCAGGCCTAGGAGGAGCGCCCCGGGGCCGCCTTGAGCGCGTGCTCCACGGCGGAGTCCACCGAGTCATGGAACTTGATGCGGTGCATGGCGTCGTCGCCGCACTGATCGACGGCCTGGTGCACGGTGTGGTTGGCGCGCGCCAGTGAGAGCGTGACGCCGTCGCGCTCCAAGTCCCTCGCGATCTGAGTCAGGGTGGCCATCGCGGTGAAGTCCACCTCGGAGATGGCCACCGCGTCGATCACCACGTGACGGGTCTTGGGATGCTGGCGCATCAGGCCGTGCAGGTCGCGCCGGAAGACGCCCGCGTTGGCGAAGAACAGGTCCTCGTCGAAGAAGACGACCAGCACGTGATCGACGCGCGCGACGGCCTTCTCGTCGCAGGGCTCCCAGCTCGTGGTGCCCTTGCGCCGCCCGAGCTCGATCATGCGCGGGTGCGCCGAGCGCCACGTCTGGGCGAGGATCGCCAGAGCCACCGCCAGGGCCAGACCCAGTTCGACCCCCAAGAAGATCACCCCGAGCCACGCCACGACGGCCAGGGCGAACTCCACGCGACTGGCGCGCCACACGCTGCGCAGGCGCGACACCTTGATCAGCCGCCCGGCCACGAAGAGCAGCACGCCGGCCAGTGAGGCCAGGGGGATGGTGCGCGCCACTCCCGCCAGCGGCGACAGCACGAGCGCGCCGAGCCCCGCCACCAGCGCCGCCAGCTTCGTGCGGCCGCCGGCCAACTGAGTGACCGTGGTGCGGGCCGGCGAGGCGTTGACGGGGATGGTGCCGACGAGTCCCGCGGCCACGTTGGCCAGACCGACGCCCACGAAGTCGCGGCTGACGTCGTCGGCGACGCCGATCTCGTCGGCCGAGGTGCGCGCGGTGGCCGCGCTCTGACTCATGATCACCACCACCAAGGTCAGCGAGGTCGTGACGACCACCGTCCAGTCGTGCGCGGAGAACCACGCCAGACGCCAGTGCGGCCACCCGACGGCGACCGAGCCCAAGGCCTGAACCCCGTGGCGCCCCAGGGAGAGCGCCGCGCTGGCGACGGCGCCCAGAACCACCGCGGCGAGCGCCCAGGGCATGCGCGGGTTCAGCTTCTCCCCCGCCACCATGATCACCAGGGTCGCCAGCGCCAGCGCCAGCGACCAGGCGCTCGTGTGGCCGAGGTGATGGCTCACGATCTCCAGGCGCTGTACGACCGAGTCGCCACCCCCGCTCACGCCGAGCACGTGGGGCAACTGGTGCACCGCGATGATGACGCCGATGCCGCACATGAAGCCCGTGACGATCGGTACCGACATGAAGTCGGCCAGCCAGCCGAGCTTGAGCAGGCCCACCGCCATCACGAGCAGTCCGGTCACCACGGCGGTGGCCGCGACGAGGCTGTAGTACTGCGAGGAGTCGGGCAGCGCCGTGCGCAGCAGCGCGACGGCGAAGAGCGGGGCGATCGTGGAGTCCGCGCCGACCGACACGATGGGGTTGGACCCGAAGGCCACGAACACCAGCGTGGCGGCGATGAAGGCGACCAGGGCGGCGAAGGCCGGCACTCCCGCCAGTTGCGAGGTGGCCAGCTGCTCGGGGATGGCGATGGCCAGCAGGGTCACGCCGGCCAGGACCTGGGCGGCCGCGTTGGCGCGGGTGACGCCCTTGAGGAGGCCCCGAGGGCCGTGGAACGCGGCGCGTTCGCCGATCGGTGTGTGCGAGCGCTGGTCCGGGGACGAGGAGGTGGCCACGGGACCACCCTAAACCCCGCCTAATGAGACTGGAAGCCTGAGCGATTTTGAGTCAGGCTTCCACCGAGCCGCTGACCGGTGAGCACTCGTGTCGCCAGAGCCTTCAGCTCTAGGCCGTGTTGATGGCCCGGAAGGTCTCGGCCAGACGGCCCTCGGCCAGGCCCGCGGTGGCGGCGTTCGTGAGGGCCCAGGCGCGCATCATCTCGTCGAGACCCTCGCGGTGCCCCACCTGGGAGACGTGGCGGCGTAGCGCGGCGACCTTGCGCTCGAAGGTGTCGGTGATGTCCACCACCAGATTGGGCTCGGTGGAGCCGCCCACCCACACCGTCGTCACCGTGTGGGGCCGAAAACCGTCGTCCAGCAGTTCGGGGAAGGCGTGGGGATTGCGCGCGTCGGGGTAGACCGCGCGCAGGGTGGCCTCGCCCGCGGCCAGGTGGTCGGGGTGCGAGGCGTGGATGCGGTCGAAGTTGCGCTCGGGGTTCTGCGTGATCACGAGGTCCGGCTGGTGATGGCGGATGACGCGAGAGATGGCCTTGCGCAGCTCGAGGGTCGGCTCGACCTGCCCGTCGGGCCAGTGCAGGAAGCTCAAGGAGGTGACGCCCACCTCGGCGGCGGCGGCGGTCTGTTCGGACTCGCGGATCGCGGCGCGTTCCTCCTTGGTGTGGGTGGAGTCGTCACCGCCGGCGTCGCCCGAGGTGACCAGGCAGTAGGCCACGTCCACGCCGTGGCTGGTGAGCACGGCCATGGTGCCGGCCATGCCGAAGTCGATGTCGTCGGGGTGGGCCACCACGACCAGCGCGCGGCGGATCGAGGAGTCGGGCTGGAAGAGGGCGGGCCCGGCGCTCACGACGCCGGCGACTCCGCGGTCGGGTCCCAGTTGGCCAGGTCCTTCAGGCGCGGGTCGTTCGAGAAGACCTCGACGACGGGTCGCTTGAGGGCGAGGCGGCGCATGATGACCTCGGCCTCGATGATCTGGTTCCACAGCAGGAGCGACACGACCACGCCGGTCGAGCCGGCGCGGGCGGTGCGTCCCGAGCGGTGCAGGTAGGCCTTGTGGTCCTCTGGCGGGTCGAAGTGCATCACGCAGTCCACGCCGTCGATGTGGAGTCCACGCGCGGCGACATCGGTGGCCACGAGGACGGGCAGCTTGTCGGCACCGAAGTCGGCCAAGGCCTTCTCGCGCTGGCTCTGACGGAGGTCTCCGTGGATGGCGGCCGCGTCGACGCCCTCCTTCTGGAGCTGCTCGACGAGGCGGTCCGCCCCACGCTTGGTGCGACAGAAGATGATGGTCTTGCCCATGGAGTTGCAGATCGTCGCGGCCACCTTGATGCGGTCCATCTGGTGCACGTTGAGGAAGTGGTGCACCATCAACGACACCGTCTGGGTGTCGCTGGCGACCTCGTGGAAGACCGGATCGGTCAGGTAGCGCTTGACCAGCCGGTCGATGGCGCCGTCGAGGGTCGCCGAGAACAACAGCGTCTGGTGGGGGTGCTCGGCGATGCGCCGCAGCACCCACTCGACCTGGGGCATGAAGCCCATGTCGGCCATGCGGTCGGCCTCGTCGAGGACCAGGACGTCGAGGTTCTCCACGTTGAGCTCACCGCGGTCGCCCAGGTCGATCAGTCGTCCCGGCGTGGCGATGATGACGTCGCAGCCCTTGCGCAGCGACTTGACCTGGCGCTCGATGTCCGCGCCACCGTAGACGGCGTTGACGTGCAGTCCCAGGGCGGCGCCCAGGGGCTCGAGGACCTCGTGCACCTGCACCGCGAGCTCGCGCGTCGGCAGGAGCACCAGGCCGCGCGGTCGCGCCGGCCCACCCTCGGCGCGCACGAAGGAGGTGCCCGCCGCCACCCGCTGCAGCAGGGGCAGTCCGAAGCCCAGCGTCTTGCCCGATCCGGTCTTGGCCTTGCCGCAGACGTCACGCCCCGCCAGGGCGTCGTGGATGGTCATCACCTGGATGGGGAAGGCGGTGGTGATGCCCTGGCGCGTGAGCGTGGCCACCAGTTCGGGCGCCACACCCAGTTCGGCGAAGGTCTTCTTCGTGTCGTAACTGTCGAGAGACGTAGAGGTCTCGATGGTTTCACTGCTCATGGCCAACGGTCGTTTCTCGGTCGGACCCGGAACCGGCGTTCGTACGGAGGGCCCAAGCTCACTTCTGGAGCTTCTCTCCTAGTCTAGGGGCGAGGGCCGACGGCGGCCCGCCAGTCCCGGAGGAGGACCATGTCACGTCTGGAAGTGGGCGCGAAGGCGCCGCGGTTCACCCTGCGCGACCACCGCGGGGACACGGTGAGCTCGACCTCGCTCATCGGACAGCGCTTCGTGCTCTACTTCTACCCCGAGGACGACACGCCGGGCTGCACCGTCGAGGCCTGCGGCTTTCGCGACGAGTGGAGCGCCCTGAGCGAGCTCGGCGTACCCGTGTTGGGCGTCTCGCCCGACGACGCGGCGTCGCACGCGGCCTTCCGCGAGAAGTACGCACTGCCCTTCAACCTCTTGAGCGACCCCACCAAGGAGACCATGGCGGCCTACGGCGCCTACGGCGAGAAGGTCCTCTACGGCAAGAAGGTGGTCGGCGTCATCCGCTCGACCTTCGTCGTCGGACCCACCGGGCTCATCGAGCACGCCTGGTACGGCCCACGCACCGCGGGCCACGCCCAGCGCGTGCGCGCCGCCCTGGAGGCCTGAGTCAGCGCGCGTGGCGCGGCGGGGCCTTCATCGAGTGCCAGCGGTGCCAGACGCCCGCGGCGATCACGAGGACGACGAGGACGACGATCGGGACCTCGGCCTCCTTGAAGTACTTCACGAAGTGCTGGTTCTTGCCCGCGCGGTACCCCAGCTCGGTGAGCAGCCAGACCCAGATGCCCGAGCCGATCGTCGTGAGCACGAGGAAGCGACCGCGCTTCATCTCCGCGAGCCCCGCGGGGACCGAGATGAAGGCGCGCACCACGGGGATGAGGCGACCGACGAAGACCGAGGGCGTGCCGTACTTGGCGAACCACACCTCGGAGGCGTCGAGGTCCTTGTGCGAGAGCATCAGGTACTTGCCGTAGCGGTCGACGATGGCGCGCCCCGCGTAGCGACCGAGCTCGTAGGCGACGACCGAGCCGATGACCGCGCCGATCGTTCCGACGATGACGACGTTGACCACGCTGAACTGGGGATGGGCGGCGAAAGCCGTCGTGCAGTAGGCACCGGCGAGGCCGAAGGCCACCTCCGAGGGGACGGGGATGCACGCCGAGGACAGCAGCGAGAGCAGGAAGAGGCCGATGTAGCCGTACTGGGAGATGAAATGTTGCATCCCCCTAGTTTGGCGCCTGCGGCGCAACCGACGCGTGGGGTCGCCGAAGTTCTTACTTTTGGTGCACCGAGCACCAGTAGGTGGTGCGACCCCCGACGATGTTGATACGCATGGCGCCGCCGTCGAGGGGGCAGTGTCCGCCGGGTACCCGACCCTCCATGTGGTCGCCGAGGTGCGAACCGCCGCGACGCTGGAGGCTGCGCATCGTGGAGGTGAAGGCGCGAAGCAGCGAGGCGCGCTGCGCCGCGTCCAGGGTCCCCGTCGGCGTGCGCGGGTCGATGCCGGCGCGGAACAAGATCTCGTCGCCGAGCAGGTTGCCCACACCGGCGACGTAGGACTGGTCCAGGAGACGCGCCTTGATGGCGGGGCCCTCTCCGCGCGCCACGGCGAGCACCCCGGCGAACTGCGCTCGCGTCATCGACAAGGCGTCGGGGCCGAGTTCGCTCAGGTCGGGGTCGATCTCCACGCGCGCCAGGCGCCGGGGGTCGTGCAGGAGCAACTTGCGCCCGTCGGCGAATTCGAGACCCGCTCGGATCCACTGCGCGCGGTAGACGTGGGGGCCGTAGAAGAGGCCCTCGATCCCGGCGTCGGAATCGACGAGCAGCACACCGGTCATGCCAAAGCGCATCCCCAGCGTCACGCCGTCGGTCTCGATGAGCATTAACTTGCCGCGACGGCCGGTCCCGGTGAGGGTCAGTCCCTTGACGACCCGGGCCCACTGCGACGGTGAGCTCAGCTTCTTGGCGGCGTAGGCGTCGGCCCATCCCCGGACCACCCTGGCGCCCACGAGACGATCGCAGAGTTGACGATAGGACTCGACTTCGAGCACTTCTGGCACTCCGGCACACTACCGGAGCGACGAGGGTGCTTACTAAGGTTGAGGGATGGCTCTTGAGAAACCCCAGTGGCGCGAACTCTTCACCGAGGTGGTGACCTCGGGTCTGTGCACGGGATGCGCGGCCTGCGTCGTGGCCTGCCCCCACGACGTCTTGGACTACGAGTCCGCCAACGGGGTCTACAAGCCCTGGCACCTCGACATCGACGGGGGGCGCGAGGACTGCACCCACGGGGTCAAGGGCTGCACCATGTGCACCCGGGCCTGCCCCCGCTTTCGCAACTGGGAGTCCGAGATTGACGTCCACCGCTTCGCACGCGAGCGCCGCGACGACGAGGTCTACGGGATCGGCGACGTCGTGCTGGCGCGCTCGACCGACGAGTCCCTGCTCGAGAACGGACAGGACGGCGGCTTCGTGTCGACGCTGTTGATCTACGCGCTCGAGAACGACCTCATCGACGCCGCGCTGGTCAGCGGCCTCGAGGGCGATGGTTCGACCTGGCGCGCCGAGCCCCGCGTCGCGCGCACCCGCGCCGAGGTCCTCGACACCGCCAAGTCTCGCTACACCTACAGCCCCAACCTCCTCGCCTACCCCCAGGCCGCCGAACTGGGCGCCGAACGCATCGCCCTGGTGGGGATGGGCTGCATGGCCTCGGCCCCCGGTGCGATGCAGACCCGCAAGGCCGGCAAGATCGCCCGACGCCTCAGCCTGACCATCGGACTGCTGTGCTCGAAGACCTTCGACGACGCCATCTTCGAGGAGCTGTTCGAGAAGAAGTACGGGCTCCGACGCGCCGACATCGTCAAGATGAACATCAAGGGCGTCTTCCAGATCTGGACCCGCGACGGCGCCTTCCACGAGGTGCCGCTCAAGGAGGCCCACGCCTACACCCGCGAGGGCTGCACCAGCTGCCCGGACTTCGCGGCGGAGCACGCCGACATCTCGGCGGGCGGCATCGGCGCCTTCAGCGACTGGACCCTGGTGATCGTGCGAACCGACCAGGGTCGTGAGCTCATGGCGGCGCTCGCGCAGCACGGGCTCATCGAGACCCGTCCCGGTGACGACGACCCCGGTGCGGTGGCGCTGTTGCACAAGTTGGCGCAGGTCTCGCGCAAGCGCTGGCCCGAATCGGCGAACCCGGGACCGCGACGCATCCCCGTGCGCGCGTCGTGACCATGGCGGTCCCCACTACGACCATCTGGCTGGTGCGTCACGGCGTCACCTCGACGACGGGCAAGGTCCTGCCCGGTCGAGCCCCGGGGCTGCACCTGGCGGCGCGCGGCGTCGAGCAGGCCCAGCGCGTCGCCCAGCGCCTCGCCGAGCTCGACGTGGCCCCCCGCGGTCTCTACGCCTCGCCACTGGAGCGCACGCGCGAGACGGCCGCGCCCATCGCCCGCGCGCTCGGCCTGCGGGTTCGCCCCCAACGCGGACTGCTCGAGTGCGACTTCGGCGACTGGACCGGCAGGTCCCTGGCGTCCCTGCGGCGCAAGCCCGAGTGGAGGGCGGTGCAGAACTCGCCGAGCACCTTCCGTTTCCCCGGCGGCGAGTCCTTCACCGAGATGCAACTACGCATCTGGCACACGCTCGAGGCGCTCGCCGAGGCCCACCGGGGTGAGAGCATCGTCGTCGTGAGCCACGCCGACCCCATCAAGGCGGCCGTCACCTACGCCCAGGGGGTCCCCCTCGACCTGTTCCAACGGACGGTGATCTCCACCTGCTCGATCAGCGCCCTCGTGCTGGGCGGCGCGACGCCGCTCGTGCTCAGCGTCAACAACACCGGAGCGATCAAGGAGCTGCAGCCCTCATGATGTACGAGTTCGACGCCCCGGACAAGGTGATGGTGGGCGTGCGCGGCGAGGTCGGCAACCGCCTCTTCCTGCTCCAGGCCCGCCAGGGGCGCCGCCTGATCATCCTCAAGTGCGAGAAGGTCCAGTTGGCCGCCCTGGCCCAGTGGATCTCCCAGGTCCTCGACGACATGGGACGTCCCGGCCACCTCCCCGACGACTTCACGCTCGAACCCGAGTACGAGGCCGACTTCGCGGTCGGCGACATCGCCATCGCGGTGGACGAGGAGCGCGACGTGATCGAGGTCACCTTCGAATCGGCCGACGAGGACGACGACACCGCCACCGTGACCCTCACCAAGGAGTGGGCCGGCGGCCTGGCCATCGCCATCACCCGTCTGGTGGAGGCCGGTCGTCCGCCCTGCCCGCTCTGTGGAGGCCCGCTCGACCCGCGCGGCCACGACTGCCCACGCACCAACGGTCACCGACCCCCGGTGCGCTGAGCGTGCGGCGCGAGGATCAAGTCGAGGTCCTGCGCCACGGCGCGGTCGAGGTCGAGGGCCGCGTCGCGGGATCGTCGAACCAGGCGCTGCTGGTCAACGTCACCCTGGACGGCGTCAGCGCCCGGGCGTGCTACAAGGCCGAGGCCGGTGAACGCCCCCTGTGGGACTTCGACGACGGGCTCTGGCGACGCGAGGTGGCCGCCGGGGAGCTCGACCACCTCCTCGGCACCGACCTCGTGCCCACGACCATCGCCCGCGAGGACCTGCCCTTCGGCGTCGGCTCACTGCAGTGGTGGGTGGAGGACGCCACCGACGACCACTACTTCACCCTGCGCGAGAAGGAGACCCTGCTGCCCTGGTTCACCGACCTGTGCGCCTTCGACGTGGTGGCCAACAACGCCGACCGCAAGGGTGGGCACATCCTCTTCGACGGGACCCGCTGTTGGGCCATCGACAACGGTCTGTGCTTCCACGAGGAGGAGAAGCTGCGCACGGTCATCTGGGAGTACGCCGAACTGGCCCTCCCCGACCGCTTCCTCGAGCCACTGGCTCGACTCGCGGCCGGAGAGACCGGTGCGCTGGGCCACCTGTTGAGCGCCGAGGAGGTGACGGCCACCATGCGGCGGGCCCACGAGCTCCTGGTCTCCTCGAGCTTCCCGGTGCCCAACGAGGAGAGCGACTGGCCCCCCTACCCCTGGCCGCTGATCTAGACGATCACCTACAACAGGGGGAGCAACTCACCCTCGAACTCGGGGACACCGGACTCCAGCATGAAGAAGGTGATCACGGCGCCCACGCCGAAGAAGCCCGCCGCCCACCAGAACGCGACCGAGTAGCCGTGCAACGTGTCGGCGAAGGTGGTGTGGCACAAGGGCGAGACGATGCCGCTGGGCGCGCACGAGGCTCGCCGCGTGGTGATCACCGCGATGGTGTTGAGCAGCGCCGTTCCCACCGACCCACCCATCTGCTGGGCCAGGTTGACGGTCGCCGACGCCGCACCGGCGTCACGCGCCTCGATGCCCGCGGTGGCGCTCGCCGTCGAAGGGGCGAAGATCAGGCCCAGCCCCAGTCCCGTGACCACCAGGCCGGGCAGGACGTGGCCGAGGTAGTCCTCCTGCACCGGCAGCTTGGTGAAGAGGACCATCCCCATGAGCCCGAGCAGCATCCCCACCGGTACGAGAGGTCGCGGACCGACCAGGTCGAGCAGTCGGGCACTGGCCAGCGACGCCGAGAGGGCCAGCGCTCCCACGAGGGGCAGGAACAGGACCCCCGTCTTGAGCGGCGAGTAGCCGAGGGTGTTCTCCATGTAGAAGGCCAGGAACAGCGAGAGTCCGAAGATCCCGATGGTGGTGACGAAGAGGGCGAAGAGCGAACCTCCGCGCGTTCGGTTCGTCACGATGCGCAGTGGCAACAGCGGATGCTGCGAGTGGCCCTGCCAGACCACGAAGAAGCCCATCAAGACACCACCAGCCCCCAGGCTCAGCCAGGTGTCGGCGTTACCCCATCCGGTGGTGACGGCCCGACCCAGACCGAAGACCAGCGCGAAGAGTCCCGCGCTGCCGAGCACCGTGCCCACCAGGTCCAGGTGGCTGGTGCGGTCCCCCCGGCCGCCGGCGACCACGACCAGCACGCCCACCAGCGACACCGCGGCGAAGACCACGTTGACCAGCAGACACCAGCGCCAGGTCGCCCACTGCGTCAGTGCTCCGCCCAAGATGAGGCCGATGGCCGCGCCGGAGCCACCGATCGCCCCGAAGATCGCGAAGGCCCGCGCGCGTTCCTTGGGCTCTCGGAAGGTGACGGTGAGCGCGGCCAGGGCGGCGGGAGCGAGCAGGGCGCCGAAGACGCCCTGCGCGGCGCGAGCGCTGACCAGTTCGCCGAAGGTCCGCGCGGCGCCACCCGCGGCCGACGCGGCCGCGAAGCCCACCAGTCCCACGACCAGGGAGGTGCGCCGTCCCCACAGGTCGCTGAGTCGACCACCCAGGAACATCAACGAGCCGAAGGCCAACACGTAGGCGGTGATGAGCCACTGGCGGCTCGCGGCCGAGAAGCGCAGGTCCTGCTGGGCGCTCGGCAGGGCGATGTTGATGACCGTGGCGTCGAGGGCCACCATCAGCTGGATCAGGCTGAGGGTCGCCAGGGCCCACCACCGACCGTGCTGCGAAGTGGGGGCGCCGTCCATAGTGATGGCCCCCAGCCTAAGGAATCCGCACCCCGGCGCGCGTCACCGTGGGCACCGCGACCGGGCCCCGGTCAAAGCCCTTGGTTCAACCGCGGGACTTGAGGGCCGCGACCAGTGCCGGCAGGACGGCGTGCACGTCACCCACGATGCCGAGGTCGGCGATCGAGAAGATGGGCGCGTCGGGGTCCTTGTTGATGGCCACGATGTGCGACGCACCCTTCATGCCGACCATGTGCTGGGTCGCCCCCGAGATGCCGCAGGCCACGTAGAGCTCGGGCTTGACCGTCTTGCCGGTCTGACCGACCTGGTAGGCGTAGGGCACCCAGCCGGCGTCCACGATGGCGCGACTCGCCCCCGGAGCGCCGCCCAGCAGACGAGCGAGCTCCTCGATGAGCGAGTAGGAGGCGACGTCGCCCAGGCCGCGCCCACCCGACACCACGACCGCGGCGTCCTCGAGCGCCGGACCGGATCGCTCCTCGACGTGGCTCGCCCGGACGGTGGCCGCCCTCGTCGTGGGGGCGCTGGGAGCGAGCGCCACGCGTGGGGCCGGCGAGTCCCCGGTGGCCTCGGCGACGAAAGACTTCGCCCGCACCACGAAGAGCCCCGGTCCCTCGCCACGCAGTCGCGCCACCGCCGTCTGGGTGCCTCCGAAGACCGGGTGCTCACTGAGGAGCTCGTCGCCCGCGCGCAGGCCGGTCACGTTGGTCAGGACCGGCCGGTCCAGCATCGCCGACAAGCGTCCGGCGATGTCGCGACCATCGTTGCTCGCGGGGATCAGCACCGCGTCCGTGGTCTCGGCGCTCAGCGCGGCGGCCACGCTGGCCGCGACGACGCTGGCCGGGAGCACGGCGCCCAGCTCCCCGAGGTCCAGGAGCCGGCTCGCTCCGAACTCGCCGACCACGCGCGCCACGTCATCCCCGTGGGGTCCCCACGAGACCGCGGTGACCTCGGCGCCGAGTCGGCGTGCTTCGCTCAGCAGTTCCTTCGAGGTCGTCGTGACGCCGTTGCCCGACGGCTCGGCGACGACCCACATCGTCGTGACGCTCATGACGCACCCCCGGAGAGGACCTTGATCTCCTCGAGGTAGGACACGATGCGCTGGGCGGCGTCGCCCTCGTCGACGTACTTCTCGCCCGCGCTGCGCGCCGCGGCGGCCTCCACGGCCACCACGTCCTGACGGGGGTCGAGCGACGCCGGGGCGAGGCCGAGGTCACTGACGCTGAGCACGTCCACCGGACGCGACTTGGCGGCCATGATGCCCTTGAAGGTCGCGTAGCGGGGCTCGACGACTCCGGCCGTCACGGTCACCAGGGCCGGGAGCTCGGCGGAGACCTCGTCGTATCCGGCCTCGGTCTGGCGGTGCGTCACGACGGTCGTGCCCTCCACGGTGACCGAGGTGGCGAAGGTCAGCGCGGGCAGGTCGAGCAGTTGGGCGAGCTGCACCGGCAGGGTCCCGGTGTAGCCGTCGGAGGACTCGGTGGCGCAGATGACCAGGTCCGCGGCGAGACGCGAGACCGCCGCCGCCAGGACCTTGGCGGTGGTCAGGGCGTCGGCCCCGCGCAACGACTCGTCGCTCACCACGGTGGCCCGGGCCGCGCCCATGGCCAGGGCGCTGCGGATCCCCGAGACGTCCGAGCCCTCGCCCATGGAGACGAGGAGGACCTCGCCGTCGCCGGCGGCCTCCACCAGCCGAAGGGCGACTTCGACGCCGTAGGTGTCGGCCTCGTCCAGGATCAACTTGCCGCCACGGTTCAGACGATGATGCTCATCGAGGGACTGGGGAGCGGCGGGGTCGGGTATCTGTTTCACGCAGACGACAACGTTCATGTCCCCAATCTACGTCAGGATTACCCGCTGGTAGGAAGCCCCGACGAATCGCGCATCCGCTGAGCCAGGGGCACGTCGTCGGTGATCAAGGCCCCCACCTCCAGCTCCAGCATTCGACCGATGTCGCGCTCGAGGTTGGGGGTCCACACGTGCAGATCCACTCCCCGGTCGCGCGCCGCGCGCGCCACGGGCTCCCGGACGCGGGCGAAGGGCAGGTGCAGCGACGTCAGCGCGCTGTCCGACACCCGGTCGAGGGCCTGCGCGGCCCCCTGGCGCTGGATCAGCCAGCCGACGCGCCTCTGCGGCGACGCCGCGCGGACCGCCTCGCAGATCTCCAGGGAGAAGCTCGACACCAGGCACTGTGAGGACCAGGGCGAGTCGTCCAGGAACCCCGCGACGGCCTCGGCCACGGCCAGGTTGTACGCGCGCGACCGAGTGGACTTGATCTCGACGTTGATCCTCAAGCCTCCCGCCGCCGTCAGCACCTCACCCAGCTCGGCCGGCGCCGCGAGGCCGTGGACCAGGTCGGCCCGTCGCGACGCGGGCAGGGCGAGACCACCAACCGTGCGGTCGTGGTTGACGACCAGGTGACCGTCGGCGGTGAGCCACACGTCGATCTCGACGCCATCGGCCCTGATGTCGCGGGCCGCCGCGACCGCCGCGACCGAGTTCTCGGGAGCCTCGTGATGGTGTCCGCGGTGGGCGAAGATGGCCGTCATGAAAACTTTTCTCCTTACGTTGTCCATTTTGACCGGCAAATGCCAAAAAATTCATTGAATTCACGCAGTCGCCCAAGTAAAATTGCTTTCCCGCCCCCAACGGTGTCTGGCGTCTGCGTCCGGGCATTTCCGTTATATTCGAAGGATTAAGCCATGTCGTTGATCTGGAACCGCACGCACGCCTGGGATGACGCCGACTGGCGTTCGAACGCCGCCTGTCGCGACACCGAGCCCGAACTCTTCTTCCCCGTGGGCACCACCGGCATGGCCACCGACCAGATCGAGTCCGCCAAGCGCGTCTGCACCAACTGCGACGCGCAGAAGCACTGTCTGGAGTTCGCCCTGGCGACGAACCAGGAGTCGGGCGTGTGGGGTGGCACGACCGAGGACGAGCGACGCAAGCTGCGCAAGCAGTGGCTGGCGGCGCGTCGTCGCATGCAGCAGAGCTAGCGCGCTAGCCGGCGACCTGCGTCGGCACCACGACGCGCACGAGGGTCCCGCCGCCCTCGGCGTAGGGGACGCTGGTCATCTCGATCGTGCCATTGAGCTGCGAGCGAACGAGGTCGCGCACGATGGACAGGCCGAGGCTCGTCGCCACCTCGAGGGTGAAGCTGTCGTCCAGTCCGCGTCCGTTGTCGCGGATCTCCGCGACCGCGTTGCCGTCGACGAGACCCAGGTTCAAGGTGACCACCCCCACGTGCTCGTTATCGGGCCCCCCGAAGTCGATGAAGGCGTGTTCGACGGCGTTGGTCAGCAGTTCGGTCAGGGCCAGCGCCAGGGGCGTCGCCAGGTCGGTGGGGAGGGTGCCCAACTCCCCGTTCACCACGATCTCCACCGGGTGCAGGGCCAGGACCGTGTCCTCCACCAGCACCACGATGGACCGCACGATCTCGTCGAAGACGACCTCCTCGCCGGGCTCGCGACTGAGGACCTCGTGGACGACGGCGATGGAGCGAACGCGACGCTCGGCCTCCTGCAGGGCGACGACGGTGTCGTGCTCGTCGCTGCGGCGCGCCTGGAGTCGCAGCAACGACGAGATCGTCTGCAGGTTGTTCTTCACCCGGTGGTGCACCTCGCGCACCGCCGCCTCCTTGGACAAGACGAGACGGTTGAGCTGACGCAGGTCGGACACGTCGCGCAGCAAGATGACCACGCCGGTGACCACGCCGGCCTTCACCAGCGGGACGCAGTGGAAGAGGATGGCCACGTCGTTGGAGCGGTCCACCTCCTCCATGACCGGAAGCGCGAACTCCAGCGAGCGTTCCACCACTCGCAGACGCAACCCCACCTCGGCCAGGGTCCGCCCCTCGGTCGAGGCGTAGACCCCGAGGCGGTGCAGGGCGTTGGTGGCGTTGGGCGTGGCGAACTCCACCTCCGCCTTGTCGTTGACCAGGATGATCCCGTCGCCCACCCGGGGCATGCCCGGACCGGTCACCGCGTCCTCGCGGAAGGGGAAGGTGGCGTCGGACACCATCTCGCAGAGCCGTTCGAAGACCGACAGGTAGGCCTGCTCGTAGAGCGAGGCCGGACCACGCAGCGGTCCCTGCAGACGCACGAGCACCGCGACGACCCGACCGTCGAAGCGCACCGGGATGCACCAAACGGGCACCGGCTGAGCGAGGGCCGACAAGGCGACCTCGCGGACCATGCGTTGACCCGATTCGTAGGCCTCGGCCACCAACGGCCACTCCTGGGTCACCTGCACCGATCCGATGAGGTCGTCGACGATCAGGGTCGAGCGATTGTTGGGACGGACCTGGCCCAGCACCACGAAGTGGCCCGGCTCGGTCGCACCCGAATCGGGCGCCACCAGGACCATGTCGGAGAACGACAGGTCGGCCAGCAGTGCCCACGACGCGGTCAGGCGCAAGAGGTGGTCGACGGCGGGGCCCGAGAGCATGGTGCGCTCCTCGGCGATCTCCGCGAAGGTGGTCACCCGTCGCTCCGCAGGGGCACCATCACCCGACGGCGCTGCTCGTAGGTGGCCAGCTCGTGCACGCCGCGCGCCTCGAGCATGGTCGCCAGGTCGCCGGCGCGCGACCCCACCCGTTCGAGACGGTGCGCGTCCGAGGCCGTGGTGAAGGTGACGCCCCGGGCCACCAGACGGTCGAGGAAGCCCTCGGCGGGGTACTGCTCCCCCACCGGCTTGAACCAGCCCGACGAGGAGCACTCCACCGAGACGTCCACCGCGGCCGCGGCCGCGGCCATGCGCTCCCAGAGCGGCTCGGGCCGCGACGCGAAGTGTCCGGCCACCTTGATCAGGTCGGGGTGCGCCAGCACGTCGACGCAGCGCGTGGCGGCGAGCTCCTCGAGCGCCGTGGTGTAGTCGGCCCACGCGGCGTCGACGCTGCGGGTGCGCCAGCCCTCCATGTGCGTCTCGTTGTCGATGTCGTCGAACTGCCAGGTTCCCAGCCAGTGCACCGAACCGATGAGGACGTCGAAGGGGTACTGCGCCACCAGGGCGGCCACGTCGTCCATCTGGTCGCGGTAGTAATCCACCTCCATGCCCACCTTGACGGGCAGACCCTCGGACTTCGCCAAGAGGGCGAAGTTCACGTAGTCCTCGAGGGAGTTACGCGCGTGGAAGTCGAAATAGTCGGCCATCAGGGCGGCCGTGGGCTCGTGGCTCCAGCGGGTCCAGAAGTCCCCCAGCGTCGCGCGCATCTCCACGAAGCGGTAGAGGTGCTCGGTCAGGGCCAGCTCGTGCACGCCCTGGCTCGCCGCCTCCTCGCAGTACTGGGCCACCTGGTCGAGTCGGTACCAGACCGACGACTCCTCATGGCTCCACAGGTGGAGGTGGTAGTCGATCATGGCTCAGGCGGTGCCGAAGCCCACGCTGCGCTCGGTGACCGTCGAGAACTCGACGTAGGCCACGCGCGAGGCGGGGACGCCGACGCGGCGGCCCTTGCGGTCGGTCAGCCACAGGAGCTTCTCGCCCTCCAGGGCGGCCTCCACGTCCTTCTCCACGGCGTCGCGGTCGGCGCCCTCGGGCAGTTCGATGCTGAGCTCCTTCATCGACTGCACGATGCCAATTCGAATTTCCATTGCGACTCCTTGGTCGGTACCGACTTTCACATGATACGGCCTGCTGGCAAGATGAGGGTCGTGACAGAAGAACCCCTCAGCCCGCGCAGCGTCCAGTGGGCCGCCACCATGGAGGGCTTCAGCGCCGACGACGTGGTGCGGGCGCACCAGAACTCGGTGGCCGCCCTCGACCCCGGCGACCGACGCCTTCACGCGGCCTCCTCGCGCGAGGCCCGCGAGGAGCAACTCGACACGCTGCTGGCCGTGGGGGCGACGCGCGCCGTCGGCGGCGGTGAACGAGCGCGCCCCGAGGAGCCCGACACCTTTCGCACCTGCTTCGAACGTGACCGCGACCGCATCCTGCACTCCTCCTCCTTCCGACGCTTGGCCGGCAAGACCCAGGTCTTCGTCTTCCCCGACGACCACATGCGCACCCGTCTGACCCACGCCCTCGAGGTCGCCCAGGTCGCCACGAGCGTGGCGCGGACCGTGGGGCTCAACGCCGCCTTGACCGACGCCATCGCCCTCGGGCACGACTGCGGGCACGGACCCGGCGGCCACGCCAGCGAGGAGGCCCTCGACCCCTACGTCGAGGGCGGCTTCGACCACGCCACCTGGGGAGCGGACGTCGCGCTGGCCTCCTTGAACCTCTGCGCCCAGACCCTCGACGGCATCCGCAACCACTCCTGGTCGCGACCCGCGCCCGCCACCCCCGAAGGCGAAGTGGTGAGTTGGGCCGACCGCATCGCCTACGTGTGCCACGACTTCGAGGACGCCGCCGCCGCGGGTCTGGTGAACCCCTCGGACCTGCCCGACATCGTGCGCGAGCGATGCGGGACCCAGCGCCGCCAGCAACTGGGGGTCTTCATCAACGCCATGATCGCCACGGTCCGCGAGACCGGGGTCATCGGGATGGACCGTCCCCACGCCGAAGCGCTGGCCGCCTTCCGCTCCTTCAACTACCGCTCCATCTACATGCGCGACGCCTCGCGCCTGCAGGCCCAACGCGTGGTGGGAATGTTGCGCGCCCTCGTGGAGAACTACCACGCCCACCCCGAGCTGCTGCCGGTGGAGGGCGACGTCACCGGCGACGTCGCGGGATCGGCCGCCGCCTTGAGCGCGGCGGTGAGCTACGTGGCCGGCATGACCGACCGTTTCGCCTGCCGCGCCGCGGTCAGTCTCCTGGACTGGCCCATCGACCAGTTGCCCAACGGCATCGACCGCTAGAGCAGACGCAACTCCTGGCGGTAGACCCGGGCCGGTCCCTGGGAGGCCACGCGACGGGCCAACTCGGCGAAGGCCAGAGCGGCTTCGCTCTCGGGGTGAGAGACCACGACGGGCGTGCCCAGGTCCCCTCCCTCGCGCAGGGGCGTCTCCAGGGGTATCTGACCCAGGAGCGCGACGCCCAGGTCCCGCGCGAGGGACTCGCCACCGCCGGCCCCGAAGATCTCGTAGCGCGTACCGTCGTCCCCGCGGAACCAGCTCATGTTCTCGATGACGCCGCGCACCGACAGCTTGAGCTTGCGCGCGGCGTAGGCCGAGCGCTGCGCCACCCGCTGGGCCGCCGCCTGGGGTGTCGTCACCACGTACATCTCGATGCGCGGCAGTATCTCCGACAAGGTGAGGGCTACGTCACCCGTTCCCGGCGGCATGTCGATGATCAGGAAGTCGGGTTCGTCCCACCAGGCCTCGGTGACGAGCTGCTCGATGGCCTTGTGCAACATCGGTCCGCGCCAGATGACCGGCTGCTCGTCGGGGACGAAGTACCCCATGGAGACGCAGCGCACTCCGTGCGCCAGCGTCGGCAGGACCGTGTCGCCCAGCACGATGGGGTCGGCCGACGCGCCGAGCATCTTGGGCAGGGAGAAGCCGTAGACGTCGGCGTCGAGCACGCCGACCTGGTGCCCCTGGCGGGCCAGGGATATCGCGAGATTGACCGTGACCGAGGACTTGCCCACGCCGCCCTTGCCCGACGAGATGCCCAGCACCCGGGTCTTGGAGAGTCGGTCGAGGAACTTGGGCTGGTCGCCACCGTGGCCGCGCTCGCCCGATGACGAAGCGCCGGTCATCGAACCACGCAGGTAGTTGCGCAGACGCAGCAGCTCCTCGTCGTCCATCGTGCGCACCTGCACCGTGGACCCCGTCAGGGTGGAACGGATCTGCTCGTCGAGGTAGTCGCGCTGTGGCCAGTTCGACGCGGGCAGCACCAACGTCACCACCACGCCGGCGGGCGTCTCGACGACGTCGTCGAGGAAACCCAGCTCGCCGAGGGGGCGCAGCACCTGAGGTTCGACAATGGCCGCGAGGGCCGGGTATCTCATCGCGTCGAAGGTCACGTGTCTTCCTTTGTGGGGTCGCACACGAGGCTACCGGCGTCGTGAGGACCCCGTGTCCCGCCCGTCGACCTCAGCCCCTACACTTTGGGCTATGGCATCCCGAGGCGAGTCCGAGCTCGACCCCGCCCTGTTCACGGCGACGGTGACGAGTCTGACCCACTCCTTCGGCGACAGCACCCGTCGCAAGATCTTCCTCTACCTGCGCGAGAACCCCGGCGCGACCGCGACCGAACTCGCCCGCCACTGCGACGTGCACGCCAACGTGGTGCGCCACCATCTCGAACGCCTGACCGAGGGCGGCTACGTCACCTTCGACAACATCCACAAGGCGACCGTCGGACGACCGGCCAAGAGCTATCGCGTGGTGGACGACAGCGTCGCCATGGAGAGTTCGATCCGCCGCGACGCGCTCCTCGTCGCGCTGCTCGAAATGGCCCTCGAACGCCTGGGCCCCAAGGCCGCCGAGTCGCTCGCCCACGACGTCGGCGTCGACTACGGACGCAGCCTGGGCGTGAGTGCGAACTCCTCGGACACCGCGGTCACCGCGCGCTCGGCCATGGCGTCCATCGCCGGTCTGCTGACGGCCCACGGCTTCGACGCGCGGGTCGAGGAGGGCGGCGAGTTCCAGTCGGTGGTGTCCGAGAACTGTCCCTTCGGCGCCGCGGCCCAGCACCACCCCGTGCTCTGCGCGGTCGACCGCGGACTGATCACGGGCATGCTCGAAGGCCTGGGTGCGCAGTCCTCGAAGGTGACCCTGACCTCGCGCGCCCGGGGTGACGACTTCTGTCGAGTCACCGCCTGACATGAACGACGTGGCGGGCGCGAAAGTGCCCGCGGCCCAGGTGCCCCTGCGTGTCATCGTGCGCGAGTGGGGACGCATCGGCGTCATCGGGGTGGGTGGGCCGCCCGCCCACATCGCCCTGCTGCGAGACCTCTGCGTCAACCGGCGTGGCTGGATGGGAGCCGAGGAGTTCGAACACGCCATCGCGGCGGCCAATCTCCTGCCCGGACCGGCGTCGACGCAGTTGATGATCTTCGCCGCCTGGCGCCTGCGGGGCTGGCGCGGCGCGATCGTCGGCGGACTGTCGTTCATCGCGCCCGGTCTCGTGTTGATCGTCGCGCTCGCGGCCCTCTTCTTCTCGCGCCACCCCACGACCCTGGTCAAGGGAGCGGCCCTCGGCGCCGGCGCCGCGGTGCCGGCGGTGGCGGCGCGCACGGCCTGGCAACTCGCCACTCCCAGTTGGCGCGGGGCCGCCGCGGCCCCACTGCGACGTCGCTGGCTGGGCTACGGCGCCGTGGGCGCCGCGACCTCACTGCTGGCCCCGGCGCTCGTGGTCCTCGCCCTCGTGCTCTGCGGGCTCCTCGAGGTGATGGTCCGCCGACCGGCGCGTCGCTCACCGATGGCCCTCGCGGCCGCCGGCGCGCACTCCCTCGCCCTGGGAGGACTGGGCGCCCTCGCCTGGGTGGCCTTCAAGGTCGGCGCGCTCTCCTACGGCGGAGGCTTCGTGATCATCCCCCTGATGCAGCACGACGTCGTCAGCACCTACCACTGGATGAGCGGCGCGCAGTTCTTGAACGCGGTCGCGCTGGGACAGGTGACGCCCGGGCCCGTGGTCCTCACAGTCGCCGCCATCGGCTACGGCGCTCGCGGGCTGTCGGGTGCGGGACTGGCGACGCTGGTGGCCTTCACCCCCTCCTTCGTCTTCGTGCTGGCCGGAGCGCGACACTTCGAGCGTCTGCGCACCAATCAGTCCGTCCTGGCCTTCTTGGCCGGCGCCGGCCCCAGCGTCATCGGCGCCATCGGCGCCTCGGCGATCTCCCTGGGCCTGCTGATCGACCACCTCTGGCAGGTGGGGTTGCTCGTCGCGGCCCTGGGGTGGCTGTTGGGGCTGCGCCGCAGCGCCACCGTGGCCCTGCTGGGCGCGGCCGTGGTCGGCGCCGCGCTGTCGGGGGTCGTGCCGCTCTAGCTAGCCGGCTAGCCCCAGCGCACGCAGGTACTTCGCAGCGATGTCCAGCTGGGCCTTGGAGGGGTGCAGGGTCAAGAAGGTCTCGAACTGCGCCCGGGCGAGGGGGCGGTCGCCCGGCGTCGACTCGGCCACGATGGCGTAGTAGAGGCGCGGGGCCGGCGACGTGGGAGCCAGGGCCACCGCTTCGGACAGGAGTCGAACGCCGCGCTCGACCACGGCGGGCTTCTTCGAGATGCTGCCCGCCGAGAAGTCCAGCCAGCCCGCCTCGGTCAGCGCCACCACGTTGGTGGGCTGGATGGCCAGGATCTGCTGATAGGCCGACAGGGCGGCCAGCGCGTTGCCCTCGGCCTGGTCCACCTCGGCGTCGACGCCGAGCTGTTGCACCTTCTGGGTCTGCGACAGGCTCAGTCCGCCCGTCGCCGACTGACCGGCCTGGCGCAGTCCGAGGTTCGCCCACACCAGCACACCCGCGGCGGCCACGAAGCACGCCAGCGCCACCAGGAGGAGGGCTCGGCGATGCCGACGGGCCACCCCCGTGGTCGACGGCGGCGCCGGCGGAGTCGACGCCTCGCTCGCGAGCAGCTCGTCGAGCTCGCGGCGGGCGCCGACGAGCGCCTCCTCCTCGCGGCGGACAATCTGGGCGACCTCTGAGTCGCTGAGCTCCCCGGCGGCGTGCTCGCGGCGGGCGTCGTCGAGGGAGGCCTCGCGCAGTCGGATCTCGTCGCGCAGCTGGCGTTCGTTCCTCATCGGCGCCTCCGCAGGACCACCACCGTCGCCACCAGGCCGACGAAGACCGCCGAGGGCACCAGCCACAACAACACCCCCCACCCCGCGGTGGAGGGGCTCAGGAGGATGGAGGGGCCGTAGGCGTCCTCGATGGTCGTGAGGATCTGCGAGTCGCTGTCGCCCCTGGCCACCAGCTGGGCGATCTCGTGACGCACCGCCAGCGACGAGGACGAGGTGCTCTGGGCGACCGAGAGGTCCTCGCACGAGGGGCACTTCACGAGGGTCTCGAGGTGCGCGATGCGCCCAGCGGCGCTGGACGATGAGGGTGCGCTGAGGACCGCGAAGACCGCCACCACCACGAGGGCGAGCACCCAGACCAGGAAGGAGCCCGCTCGGGGGGTCGATCGCGTGGCGCTCGTCGTCATGCCCGCACCCGGGCCACGACGGCGTCGAGCTGCACGACGCTCACCGGTCCGATGAGCTCGGCCGCGACCCGCCCGCGGGCGTCGATCACGAAGGTCGACGGCGGCGAGGTCACGCCGTAGTGGAAGGCGAAGGAGCCGTTGGGGTCGTCCACCGAGGGATAGAGCGCACCGTACTTGGCGTCGAAGGCCCGCGCGGCGCCGAGGGTGTCGTTGAAGACGACGCCGAGCACGACCACGCCGTGAGTGCGCTGGCGCCAGGCGAAGGTGATGAGGTTGGCCTCCTCCTGCTGGCAGGGGCCGCACCACGACGCGAAGAAGTTGACCACCACGACCCTGCCCCGCTCGCCGGCGAGGGAGAAGTGGCGACCCTCGAACTGACGGGCCCCGAACTCGCTGCCCGAGATCGCCGGCGCACTGCGTCCCAGCAGGGGGCTGGTTATCGACGTCGCCGAATAGGGCTGGCGGGTGACGAGCAGGATCGACAGCCCCAGCACCGCCACCAGGGCCAGGGTCCCCACCACCGCCACGATGCGCCGTCTCATTCGACGGGCTCCTCGCGGTGACGGCGGCGCCCGAAGGACAGCGCGCTGCCGACTCCCACCATCAAGCCGCCGATCCACAACCACGACAGCAGCGGCTCGACCGTGACGCCGAGCACGACGGACCCGGCGGGCACGTTGCTGGCCACCTGGGCGCCCGAGGTCGTGCCGTTGCCGCCCACCGCGTCGAAGGTGACGTAGACGTCGCGCAGGAGGTTGGAGTCGATGGCCGGCGTGCCCACGGGCTGGGCACCGCGACCGTTGAAGGTGGTGATCGCCGGACGCAGCGGATTGCCGTCCACGCTCACCACGAGCTGCGTCTGCTTCTCGAGCGGGTCCGCGACCGTGGCGAAGCCGGCGAAGCCGACGCTCTGGCCCGCCACCACGGTGCGTTGACCCTTCGCCAGGGTGACCTCGGACCGCGAGGTGTACGAGGTCGAGACCACGATGCCCACCGCCAGCACCACCACGCCCAGGTGCACGACCATGCCCCCGGTGCTCGGCGCGCGCCAGGCCGAGGCCAGGTCCCCGCGACGTCGGGCGCTGAGCACCACTCCCTTCAGGGTCCGCAGGGCCGCTCCGGCGGCGCCCACGGCCAGGAACACCGTGACCAGCACCGCGGCGTGGTGCACGCCCGCCACCAGCAGCGCCACCACGGTGGCCAGGGCCGCCCAGGCCGCCACCCGCACGCGCGTCCAGAGCACCGCCGCGTCGGCGGTGCGCCAGCTCACCACCGGAGCGAGGCACATCAAGAACAACAAGACCACCGCGACCGGTGCGGCCACCGTCGCGAAGTAGGGCGTGCCGACGGTCACCTGGCTACCGTTGACCGCCTCGTAGAGCAGCGGGAAGACCGTGCCCAGCAGGACCACGAAGGCGAAGCCGACGAAGAGGACGTTGTTGGCCACGAACATCCCCTCGCGCGAGGCTGGGTGGTCGACGCCCACCGGGGAGCGCAGCTCGTCGCCACGCCAGATCACGAGCGCCACCCCCGCCCCCACGGTCACGAAGAAGAAACCGATGAGCAGGGGGCCCAGCGTGCTCGAGGAGAAGGAGTGCACGCTCTGCAGGACGCCCGAGCGGGTGAAGAAGGTGCCCAGCACGGTGAAGGCGAAGGTGGCGATGGCCAGGGAGAGGTTCCAGATGCGAAACAGGCCGCGCCGGTCCTGGACGATGACCGAGTGGATGTAGGCCGTCGCGGTGAGCCAGGGCAACAGGGCGGCGTTCTCCACGGGGTCCCAGCCCCAGAAGCCTCCCCAGCCCAGCACCTGGTAGCTCCACCAGGCGCCCAGGACGATGCCCACCGAGAGGCAGCCCCAGGCCAGGACCGTCCAGCGGCGCTGCTCGAGCGGCCAGCGGTCGTGGACCCTTCCGGTGACGAGCATGGCGATGGCGAAGGCGAAGGGCACCGCGAAGCCCACGAAGCCCGCGTAGAGCAGCGGCGGGTGCACCGCCACCAGCGGGTTGTCCTGCAGGAGCGCGTTGGGTCCGGCGCCTTGGAGCACGTGGGCCGGATTGTGCACGAAGGGGTCGGCGGGCCCCACCATCAACAAGATGAAGAACCCGCCCACGACGAAGAGCACCAGGGTGGCCCAGGCCACCACCGCGTCGGACGAGTCGTCACGGTAGTGGCGGATGACCGCCAACGTCAATCCGGTGAGGATGAGCGCCCAGAGCAGCAGCGACCCCTCCAGGGCCGACCACATGCCGGTGATGGAGTAGATCAGCGGCGTGAAGGTGGCGTTGTTCTCGGCCACGTAGGCCAGCGAGAAGTTGTGCGTGACGAGGGCGAACTGCATCACGGCCACGGCGACGACCATGCCGGCGAGGGCGAGTGCCCCGAACAGCACGGCCCGCGACGGCCGTCCCCGGAGGGTCCGCGCCTGGGAGATCACGCCTCCCACGCAGGCGAGGAAGGCCGCGTCCAGGGCGAGGCGACCCAGCCACGTGAGGATCATCGACTCGTTCCGTTCGGCGCCTTCACCCGGTTGGGGTGCGCGGCGATGTACGACGAGGAGTGCTTGACCATGATCTGGGTGCCCGCGAAGTCGAGCGAGGTCGCCGAGACGAAGTGGCCGACCACGACGACCGGGATGTCGGCCTGGAACAGCTGCGGGGGCGAACCCTGCGCGGTGACCAAGACGTGGTGCGAGCCCGAGCCGGCCAGGGTGAAGGACGCGCCCGCGTTGGTGCGCTCGATGGTGCCGGGCTCGACCACCCCCTCGAGGCGGATCACCTTGGTGCCCAGTGAGGCGCGCTGGCCCAGGGCCTGGTCCACCGTCTCGAAGTAGTTCAGGGACTTCAACAGTCCCTGGCTGAGCAGCACCCCGACCACCAGCACCAGCACGGCGATGACGCCGAGGGAGCGCCGGTTCGACCGCGACCTCGAGGCCGGCGGCTCGACCGGGGTGAGGGCCTCGACGGTCTCAGCCACGACGTCCTCGCCACCAGATCGAGGCGGTGTAGAGGGCCAGTCCCCCGAAGGCGACCGCGTAGCCCGCGGCAACGTAGCCCATCAGGCGCCCTCGCTGCGTCGCGTCGCCAGGGCCTCGTCGACGCGCGTGCGCACCCGCGCGTCACGCGACACCTCGAGGCGGTAACGCTCGCGCAGGAGCCAGAAGAACAGCAAGGTGAAGCCCACGAAGCCGATCAGCATCGTCCAGAGCATGGAACCGTGGACGTTGAGCTGGCCCGTGGAGGTGAGCACCGAGGCTCCCTGGTGCAGGGTCTTCCACCACACCACCGAGAAGTGGATGATCGGCACATTGATGGCCGTCAGGATCGCGAAGACGGCGCTGCGGCGTGCGCGGACGGTGGGGTCGTCGTTGGCGCGTCGCAGGGCCAGGTAGGCCAGGGCGAAGACCCCGAGGATGGCCGTCGAGGTCAGGCGGGCGTCCCAGGCCCACCACACGCCCCAGGTGGGACGGCCCCAGATCGAACCGGTGACCAGGGTGAGCACGATGAACACGACGCTGATCTCCATCGCGCAGTGCGCGATGCGGTCCATGGCGTCGGACCGCGTGCGCCGCCACAGGTACAGGCAGCTCGCGATGGTGGCGGTGCCGAAGGACACGTAGAGGGCGACCCAGGCGATGGGTGGGTGGACGTAGAGCAGACGCACCAGGTTGCCCTGGACCTTGTCGGGCGGCGTCACCCACAACCCCATCCAGAAGGTGAGCGCCAGGAGCAGGAGCGTCACCGGGCCCAGTAGCCGCTGGGTGACCTTCATCATGACTCCTCCAAGACGCCGTACAGCAGAATTCCCACCGCGCAGTAGGCCACGAGGGCGACCACCACCACGACCCACCACTCCCACAGCGCCCCTCCGTGCAGGGCGGCGCTGAAGGAGCGTTCCCCCGCGATCAGCAAGGGGGCGAAGGCCGGGAGGGTCAGGACCGGCAACAAGGTGGCCGGCCCGTCGCCGCCCTGGGTCAACGCGCCATACAGCGTACCGGCTGAGGCCAAAGTGGCGAGCGTGACGAGGATGCTCGGCAGCGCCTCGAGGGTCCCGGTCAGGGCGGTGTGCAGCAACAGCACCGACCCGCCCAGCAGGACCAGGCCGCTCACCCACAGCTCGACGGTGAGCGCGAGGGCCTTGCCGAGGAAGACACCGGCCGGGTCGAGGCCGAGGGTGGCCACCGACGCTCGGGTCCCGGGCGCGTTCTCCAGGCTCTGGGAGCGATTGATCATGAGCAGGGTCACGAAGAGGGTCACGAGGTAGAACAGGCCGGGTCCCGCCGAAGACGTGCCGGCCTGGGCCGGGCCGAGGGCCAGACCCGCCAGCAACAGGGCGATGACCCCGAAGGGCAGCACCTGCCAGAGGAGCACCCGACTGCGCGCCTCGATGCGCAGGTCCTTCACCGCCACCAGCCACGCGACGCGGATCACGCGCTCACCCGTCCGCCCACCATGCGCACGGTGCGCGCGACGAGGTTGGCCGCGCGCAGCGGGTCGTGCGCGCTCACCACCACGGTGGCGCCCCCGGCTAGGACCTCGCCGAGGAGCCCGTCGAAGAACTCGCGCCCGGCGTCGTCCAGGGACGCGTAGGGCTCGTCGAGCAGCCAGAGCTCGGGTCGGCGCACGAGGAGCCAGGCGAGCCCCAGACGGCGTCGCTGCCCCGCGCTCAACTGCTTGGTCGTGGTGTGCGAGCGATGTTCGAGCCCCACCCGCGAGAGCGCGCCGTCCACCTCGCCCACGGGCCGTTCGAGGGCGCGCGCCGCGAAGACCAGGTTCTCGCGGACGCTCAGGTCGGCGTAGAAGGAACCCTCGTGCCCGAGCCAGCCGACTCGACGGCGCAGGAGGCGCCGGTCCCCGTCGCGCAGGTCGACCCCGGCGACCACACCGTCGCCGCTGTGCAGGGGGTCCAGACCCCCCAAGAGACGCAGCAGACTCGTCTTGCCGGCCCCGTTGGGCCCCGTGACCACGGTGAGCGTGGCGCGCTGGACCTCGAGGTCGACGCCGCTGAGCAGGGGGAAGCCCCGGGACAGCACGACGGCCTGGACGAGTCGAACGACCGTGCGGTCGTCCCCCAAAGCCCTAGCTCCGCAGAGCGTCGAGGTCCGCGGCCACCATCATCTCGACGAGGCCGTAGAAGTCGACGTCGCACTTCCAGCCCAACACGGCTTGGGCCTTCGAGGGGTCGCCGACCAGCAGGTCGACCTCGGCCGGACGCAAGAACGCCGGGTCGACCACGACGTGGTCCTCCCAGTTCAGTCCCGCGGCCGCGAAGGCCACCTCGCAGAGCTCGCGCACCGAATGGGTCTCACCGGTCGCGATGACGAAGTCGTCGGGCTCGTCTCGCTGGAGCATGGCCCACATGGCCTTGACGTAGTCACCGGCGAAGCCCCAGTCGCGCTGGGCGTCCAGGTTGCCCAGTCGCAACTCGCTCTCCAGACCGTTCTTGATGCGCGCCACCCCGTGGGTCACCTTGCGCGTGACGAACTCCAGGCCGCGTCGCGGCGACTCGTGGTTGAACAAGATCCCGCTCGAGGCGTGCAGGTTGTAGCTCTCGCGGTAGTTCACGGTGATCCAGTGCCCGTAGACCTTGGCCACGCCGTAGGGCGACCGGGGGTAGAACTCCGTCGACTCGTTCTGGGGGATCGCCCGGACCCGGCCGAACATCTCCGAGGAGCTGGCCTGGTAGAAGCGCACCTCGGGGTTGGCGATCCGGATCGCGTCCAACATCCGCGTCACGCCCAGGGCGGTGGTCTCGGAGGTCAGCACGGGCTGGTGCCAGGAGGTCTGCACGAAGGACTGCGCGGCGAGGTTGTAGATCTCGCTGGGGCGGCTCTCGCGCAGGACGTTGATGAGCGACACCTCGTCCATCAGGTCGCCCGACAACAGGGTCAGGCTGTCCTGGATGTGCCCGATGCGTTCGAAGTTCTCGCTCGACGAGCGGCGCACCAGGCCGAAGACCTCGTAGCCCTTCTCCAGGAGGAGTTCGGCGAGATACGACCCGTCCTGGCCCGTGATTCCGGTAATCAGCGCACGTCTTGCCATCAATGTCCTCCGGTGGGCCGGCGCCCGCTCGACACCGGGACCAGTGTCGCCACATTACCACCGAGGTCAAAAACGGCCGAGCGCCTAGGGTGTCGCCATGTCGCGCATCGCCGTCGTGAGTTTCCGCCTCGGGGGGACCGACGGGGTCTCGATCGAAGCGGCCAAGTGGGTGTGGGCGCTGCGCGTCCTGGGCCACGAGGTGCGCACGGTGGCCGGTTCGGGGGTCGCCGACCGCCTGCTGCCCGGACTGGCGATCGCGGCGCAGGTCGCGCCGCGCGCCGACGAGCTCGACGACGCCCTGGACGACGCGGACCTCGTCATCGTGGAGAACCTCGCCTCGCTGCCGCTCAACGTGGGTGCGCGCGAGGTGCTCTACCGGGTGCTCGAGGGCCGCCGCGCCCTCTTCCACCACCACGACCTACCCTGGCAGCGAGAGCACCTCGCTCACCTGGCGGGTCCGCGCGACGCCCCAGGTTGGCGACACGTCACGATCAACGAGCTCTCGCGTCGCGAACTCGCCGAACGCGGCATCACCGCCACGACGATCTACAACTCCTTCGACTGCTCGCCGCCGCCCGGTCGGCGCGCCGAGACGCGTCGCGCCCTGGGCCTGGACGATCAACGGCTGATCGCACTGCCCACGCGGGCGATACCCCGCAAGAACGTCGCCGGGGCGCTGCGCCTCAGCCGGGAACTCGGCGCCGTGCTGTGGATCATGGGCCCACCCGAGGACGGCTACGACGACGAATTCGAAGAGCTGCTCGAGCGCCCCGCGGTGGCGGTGCGTCGCCTGCTCCCTGACGGGGTCACCATGTCCGACGCCTACGCGGCCGCCGACCTGGTGGTGATGTCCTCGACCTGGGAGGGATTCGGCAACCCCGTCCTCGAGTCGGTCACCCACCGACGGCCCCTGGCGCTCAATCCCTACCCGGTCGCGCGCGAGATCGCCGCCTTCGGCCTGCGCTTCTTCGGTCTCGACGACGTCGACGCGATCGGTCGCTTCCTCGACGATCCCGACGCCCGACTCTACGAGGCGAACCTGGACGTCGCGCGACGACACTTCAATCTGGCGGACCTGCCCGAGCGACTGCGCCTGGTCACCGCCGGGTCCCTGGACGTCGACGGCGATTAGATTGGCTCCAATGGTGCTCAGCGACGATCGACCAAGTCCCCTCGAACGACGCGACCAACTACTCGAGATCGCCAAGTCGGTCTTCGCCGAGCACGGCTTCCAGGCGACGACCATGGACGACATCGCGCGCGCGGCCGGTTTCACCAAGCCGATCCTCTACCAGCACTTCGACTCCAAGGCCACGCTCTACGAGGAGATCATCTCCCAGACCGGCGCCCAGCTGGTCGATCGACTGACCAAGGCCGTCACCTCGGTGACGACGCCACGCTCGAAGATCGAGAGCGCCTTTCGGGTGTACTTCGAGATGGTGGTCAACGACACCGACGCCTTCCGGCTCCTCTTCATCCACGCCCACGAGGGCGAGACGGCCCAGGAGCTTCGAAAGATCGAGGTGAGCCTGGTCGGCTTCCTGGTGCCCTACATCGACGTGTCGATCGGTCACGACCACCGCCGTCAACTCGCCGCGGGCATCGTCGGCATCGCCGAGGGTGCGGCCATCGTCTGGCTGCTCCAGCAGGAGACCAAGGGCTGGCCCACCCCCGCCCCCGACGAGGCCCAGCGCCTCGCGGCCCACGCCGCCACCCTGGCCTGGGGCGGCCTGCGGGCCGTGCACAAGGACTGAGTCGGACCGCCGCTCAGCGGATGTGCACCCCGGAGATGGCTCGTGAGATGATGAGCCGTTGGATCTCGCTCGTTCCCTCGAAGATGGTGTAGGTATTGGAGTGGCTACTAAAATTCCTGGTCAAAGGTTTTTTCCAAATTGGGCAGACCCACAAATAACGGATATGGACCCATTTAAGGGTGGTTCCGACCGGTTCTGCACCCTATTAGTGGGGCGCCAGCGTGCACCGCAAATTGTCGCCGACAAAATACTGATCATGAGGAACACCACCAATGAAAATCCAGCCGGTCCCC
>CAIORQ010000091.1 GCA_903860745.1 uncultured Actinomycetes bacterium
AGCAACATGCCTCGTCGAAAGTGTGGCTCGACACGTGCTCGCGTCAGGCAATCACCGAAAGTGCCGTGACCGCAATGATCAGCGGTCTCACGACGACCGAAATTCACCAACTACGAGAGCACGACGGTGGATTGAGGCTTAGGCCTCGGACTCGCCCTCGCGTCGGAAGTTGTCGAAGACCTCCATCAGGGCGTCCAGGGCGTCCTCGCTGAGGTCGCCGGGACCGACCGTCCCGGTCAGCGCGATGGTCGCGCGCATCTGCTCGAGGTAGCCGCTGCACGCCTCACAGGCCGCCAGGTGCTTCTCCAGGCGACGGCGATCGCGACGCGACAGGGCGCCTTCGAGGTAGTCCCCGATCAAACGGACCGCCTGCACGCAGGTGATGTCCTTCACCAGTGCCATCAGCGGTCTCCTCTCGCTACTCGTTCCACCACGTCTCGAATCTGCGCGCGAGCCCGGTGCAGGATCACGCGCACGTTGGCCTCCGACAGTTCCAGGACCGCCGCCACCTCGCTAGTAGACAGTCCGTCGACGTCACGTAACGTTACGACCGATCGGGGCACCTCGGACAGGTCGGCGATCGCGGCGCGCACCAGCACCGCGAGCTGCGCGTTGCTCTGCCCGTCGGCGAGCACGTCGGCGAAGGACGCGGGCGGCTCCTTCCACATGCCCTCGGTGTTGAAACGATCGGCCGCCACCGGATCAGTCGGATCGACGGGGATCTGTCGCTTCTCCCTCACGCCGACCGATTTGGCGCGATTGGCGGCGATGCGAAGGAGCCAGGTCTTGAAGGAGGCGCGTCCCTCGAAGCGCTCCGCCCCCCTCATGACGGCGATCCAGGTCTCCTGGGCGACGTCCTCGGCCGTGGCGTGCGAGCCGACGTAGTAGCGCGCGACTTGGACCACGGCGGGCTGGTGACGCCGCACGAGGGTGCGGAAGGCCTCGCGGTCGCCCGCCAGGAATGCGCTCAGGAGCTGTTCGTCGTCCACCTGGGAGACCGTAGCCGACGGCTGGGGGTCCCCGTTCTCACCCGTTGTGACGACGCCCCCGGCGCTCGAGGGTCCCCCAGCGAGCACCCCCGACCCGGGTCGCTCACGACGAGTCGCGGTCGTCCCGCGACGCTGGCCCGACCCCGGCGTCGCCCGGACGGGTGCGTTAGCGTGGACCAGAGACTCCAAAAGGATGTGACATGACTGTCGACCGCTCCTCCCTATCCGACCTCGAACGTGAGAAGGCCAGCGTCTTTCACTCCTGGTCCGCCCAGAACGCCATTAATCCGCTCATGGTCAAGAGCGCCCAGGGCGTCTACGTCACCGACATGGACGACAACACCTACCTGGACTTCTCGTCGCAGCTGGTCAACGTCAACATCGGCCATCAGCACCCCGCCATGGTGGCGGCCATCCAGGAGCAGGCCGCGCGCCTGTGCACGGTCGCTCCCCAGCACGGCAACGTCCAGCGCACCCGGGCGGCCGAGCTGATCCTGGAGCACTCCTTCGAGGGGGCCGCCAAGGTCTTCTTCACCAACGGTGGCACCGAGGCCAACGAGCACGCGGTGCGCATGGCGCGACTGCACACCGGCCGTCACAAGGTCCTGGCGCGCTACCGCAGTTACCACGGGGCCACCTCGACCTCGATCAACCTCACGGGTGACCCGCGACGCTGGCCCAACGACCACGCCACGGCGGGCGTCGTGCACTTCTTCGGTCCCTTCCTCTACCGCTCGCAGTTCCACGCCACCAGTGAGGAGGAGGAGTGCGAGCGCGCCCTGGCCCACCTGCGCTCCACCATCGAGTTCGAGGGACCTTCGACCATCGCGGCCATCATCCTCGAGACCGTGCCCGGGACCGCCGGGATCATGGTCCCGCCACTGGGTTACCTACGCGGCGTGCGCGAGCTCTGCGACCGCTACGGGATCGTGTACATCGCCGACGAGGTCATGGCCGGCTTCGGACGCACCGGGGCCTGGTTCGCCTACCAGCAGCACGACCTGGTGCCCGACCTGGTCACCTTCGCCAAGGGCGTGAACTCCGGCTACGTGCCCCTGGGCGGCGTCGTCATCAACCAGGCCATCTGCGACACCTTCGCCGATCGGGTCTACCCGGGCGGACTCACCTACTCCGGGCACCCCCTGGCCTGCGCCTCGGCCGTCGCCGCCATCGAGACGATGCGAGCCGAAGGGGTCGTGGAGAACGCCTGGCACATCGGCGAGGACATCCTGCGCCCCGAGCTCACCGCGATGACCGCGCGTCACCAGATCATCGGCGACGTGCGCGGCACGGGCGTCTTCTTCGCCCTCGAGATGGTCACGAACCGCCAGACCAAGGAGCCCCTCGCCCCCTACGGCGCGAGCTCCGCGGCCATGAACGAACTGGTGGCGGCGTGTCGGCGCGAGGGAGTGCTGATCTTCAACAACTTCAACCGCATCCACGTCGTGCCCCCCTGCACGATCACCGACGACGAGGTCCGCGAGGGCCTCGCCCGCCTCGAACGCGCCCTGGAGACGGTCGACCACTACTACGAGGGCTGACCCGAGGTCTCGAAGGTCGCGACCGTAGACTGACTGCCCATGCTGCGCTTCCTCGCGACCCATCGTTTCGACGCGTCCAAGGTGCCCAACATCGGCGTCGGCTTCTGGACCATCAAGCTGCTCACCACCGCCATGGGCGAAGCCACCTCGGACTTCTTCGTGCACCGCTTCTCGCCACCCGTCGTGGTGGTCGTGGCGGGCCTGGTCTTCCTGGCCAGCCTGACGTGGCAGTTCACCCGTGCGCGCTACCAGACCCTCCCCTACTGGTTCGCCGTGGTGATGGTCAGCGTCTTTGGCACCATGTGCGCCGACGTGACCCACGTGGGTCTGGGAGTCCCCTACGTCGTGTCGACGAGCGTCTTCGCCGTCGTCCTCGCCGCCATCTTCGTCACCTGGCACCGCGTCGAGAGGACCCTGTCGATCCACTCCATCGTGACCGCGCGACGCGAACTCTTCTACTGGGCGACGGTCACGGCCACCTTCGCCCTGGGCACCGCGACCGGCGACCTCACCGCCGTCACCGCGCACCTGGGTTACCTGTCGTCGGGCGTGATGTTCACCCTCCTCTTCGCGGTCCCGGGCCTGGCCTTTCGCTACGCCGGCTTCGACGCGGTGGCGGCCTTTTGGACCAGCTACGTCCTCACCCGACCCCTCGGCGCCTCCTACGCGGACTGGCTCGGCGTGTCGCACGCCCGCGGGGGGCTGGCCTGGGGACCGGGCAACGTGGCGCTCCTCTTCAGCGCCCTCATCATCCTCGGCGTCGTGGCGCTCGCGCGCTCCGAGCGTGCGCATGAAGAAAGTCCACCTCTAGGCTGACCATATGCCTGCCGTCTCCGTCGCCAACCCGCTCGAACTGCCCAAGGTCATCGCTCCCGAAGGCGCGTCGCGCCCGCGGCGGATCACCTCCATCACGACCGCCCCCCGCGGCCTCGAGGGCGAGGGCTTCCCCGTCCGTCGAGCCTTCGCGGGCGTCGACGTGGCCGACCTCGACCCCTTCGTCCACATGGACCAGATGGGCGAGATCGACTACGGTCCCGGTGAGCCCAAGGGCACGCCCTGGCACCCCCACCGCGGCTTCGAGACCGTGACCTACATGATGGAGGGCACCTTCTTGCACCAGGACTCCATCGGCGGTGGCGGCGTCATCCAGGACGGCGCCACCCAATGGATGACCGCCGGAGCGGGGATCTTGCACATCGAGCGTCCGCCGGACGCGCTGATCGACTCCGGGGGCCTCTTCCACGGCATCCAGTTGTGGGTGAACCTACCCTCGTCGCTGAAGATGACCCCGCCGCGCTACCAAGACATCGGATCGAACGCCGTCGCGCTGGTCACCAACGAGAACGGCGACGCCATCATCCGCGTCATCGCCGGCTCGCTCGGTGAGCACGACGGTCCCGGCGTGACCCACACGCCCATCTCGCTGGTCCACGTGTCGCTGCTGCCCGGTGGACAGCTGGTCCTGCCCTGGAACCCTCGATTCAACGCCCTGACCTACGTCCTGGCCGGCAAGGGCACGGTGGGCGCGGAGCGCAACCCCATCGCCAGCGGGCAGCTCGCCGTGCACGTCGACGGCGACGTCCTCGTGCTCTCGGCCGACGAGACCCAGGACTCGCGCACGCGGGCCTTCGAGGTGCTGATCTTGGGCGGCGCGCCCATCCGCGAACCCGTGGCCGCCTACGGCCCCTTCGTCATGAATACCCGCGCCGAGCTGCAGCAGGCCTTCGAGGACTACCAGGCCGGTCGACTCGGCCAGATCCCGGCCGACCACATCTAGCGACGTCTAGCGGTAGCGCGTGGCCAGGTAGAAGGCGCCGAAGAGCGACACCAGGCCCAGCACCAGGTACCACGACGAGGTCGAACCCGGCAGGACCTGCAGGTAGTTGAGCGTGATGACGATGACGCCGAAGAGCATCAGGTCGAGCAACAGCCAACCGAACCACGACGGCGAATGGTCGCCGGCGTGCACTTCCTTCTTCTTGGTGATGCGTCCGCGCGACTGGGGATCGACGTAACGGCCGACCGTCTTGGCGGCCTTCTTGGATCCGGAGTTTGCCATGGTTGTGATGTTACCCAAACGGACGCGTCAGCCCGCTGCGGTCGTGGTGGTGCCCGTGGCGCCGGTCGGCCCGATCGTGCCGGTCGCCCCCGTGGCGCCGGTCGCCCCCGTGGTCCCGGTGGCACCCGTGGTCCCGGTGGCGCCAGTGGTGCCGCTCGTCACGCAGTAGGCGAAGGTGATCGTCGAGCCGTGAGGGGCGAGCTGGCCGCCCTCGACGCTCTGGGAGACGACCTGACCGATCTGGGCCGAGGTGCACTGCGACGCCGCGGCGATGTTCTCCACGGCGACGAAGCCCGCCGAGTGCAGGAGGCTGGTCGCCGTGTTCTGCTGGCGTCCCACCAGGAGGGGCACGGGAGTGGGGCAGCCGCCCGAGGAAGTGACCAACGCGATGGAGGTGCCGAGGGTGACGTTGGTGCCGATGGCCGGCTTGGTCGCCACGACCATGCCCTGCACGACGGTGTTCGAGCACTTGGTGGCGGGCGTCGCCGAGGTGTTCACCGACAACTGCGCGTTGGTCAGTGCGGCGATGGCCGTGGCCACCGAGTCACCGGCGACGTTGGGCACCAGGTAGGTCTGGTTGTTGCCCAGGATGTACAGGGTCACCGTCGAGCCCTTGGGCACCGAGACGTTCGCCGCCGGGACCTGGCACAAGACGACGTTGGGCAAGGGCGAGGCGACCGAACAGGTGGCCGCGCTCCACACCGCCGTGGTGGCCTTGAGTCCGGCGCTCGACAGGTTGTTCTCCGCGGTCCCGAGGCTCTGGTTCACCACCGCCGGCACGTTGACCTTGGGCACCGGGGGACCACTGGACACGAAGAGCGTCACCCTCGTCGAGGTGGTGATCCTCGCCCCCACCGCCGGCGTGGTCTTCACGACCTCGCCCTTGGGGACGGAGGCGGAGGGGATCTGGATGCTCGAGATGTTGACCGCGCTGAGTCCGCCGGCCGTCAGTTGGTTGGCCGCCGCCGTGGCGGTCTCGCCAGCCAGTGAGGGCATGTTCGTCAGGGTGTTCTTGCTCGTCAGGGAGAAGTAGGCGACGGCCCCCGCGGCGAGCACCAGGACGATGAGGATCAGCGCCCACACCGGCGCCGACCGGCGACGGCGCCGGGGTTTGACGTCGGTGCGCGGCCCCCTGAGGACCGGCACCGCCTGCGTGCGTTCGCCCGGGGTGACCGGCTGGACCATCTGGGTGGAGTCGAAGCCGTAGAAAGCGCCGGGCGACCCGGCCGCGTGCACCGGCTGACCGTCGACGAAGCGAAGCAGGTCCGCACGAAGCTCGTCGGCGGTGGCGTAGCGCAGGTCGGGGTTGCGCGACAGGCACTTCATGACGATGGCCTCGACGTCGCGCGGCACGCTCGCGTTGATCTGCGTCGGCGGCGTGACGACGCCGTGCACGTGCTGCGTGGACACCTCGAGCGGAGTGTCGCCCACGAAGGGCGGACGACCCACGAGCATCTCGTACATCACCACGCCCAGGGCGTAGACGTCGGAGCGGCCGTCGACCGCGGCGCCCTCGGCCTGCTCAGGCGAGAAGTAGGTGGCGGTGCCCATCACCAGGCCGTCGGCGGCGAGGTGGTCCTCGCTGGACATCGCCTGGGCGATACCGAAGTCGGTCACCTTCACCTGGGCGTCGGAGGTGATCAAGATGTTGCCCGGCTTGACGTCGCGGTGCACCACGCCGTTGCGGTGCGCGTAGTTGAGGGCCGCGGCCACCTGGGCGGCCAGTTGGGCGGTGCGCGAGGCGGTGAGCACGCTGCCACCGCGCAGCACCTCGGCGAGGGAACGGCCCTCGACGAGCTCCATGACGATGAAGTAGGTCCCCTCGTCCTCGCCCCAGTCGAAGACCGGCACGATGTTGGGGTGCGAGAGCTTGGCGGCGGCCTGCGCCTCGCGGCGGAAGCGCTCGACGAAGAGGGGGTCGGCGCTCAGTTCGGGGTAGAGGATCTTCAACGCCACCGGTCGGTTGAGCAGGAGGTCCTGGGCCCGGTAGACCATGGCCATGCCACCACGCGCGATGAGGTGAGTCACCTGATAACGATGAGAATAAAGGCGAGCGTCGGCCACGGGCTCCATACCCCTACCAGCCTACGCCTTCGGGGTTGGCTCTCACGTCGTTCTTAACTAACTGGGGCACGTCGTCGACGTGCCGGTGGAGGGCTGTCCGCTTTGGATGGCCAGGGCACCCTCGATGAGGCACTTGACGATGGGACCGGCCACCGTGGCACCGTAGTTCGACTTGGCCTGGTAGGGCATCATCACCGCCACCGCCACCGTCGGGTTGTTGGCCGGGGCGAAGGCGATCATCCAGTCGTCGGTCTCGGTGTTGTTCCTCTCCTGGGCCGTGCCGGTCTTGGCGGCCACGTCGTCCTGGGGGAGGAAGATGCCGTAGGCGGTGCCGTGGGTGACCACACCCCTCATCAGGGGGACGATGATGGCGGCCTGGGACGCCGTGAGCGGCGTCTTCCAGACCTTGTCCCGGTAGGTGGACAGCACGGTCCCGTCGGGTCCCACGATGTCGGCCATCAGGTGCGGCACCATGATCGTCCCCCCGTCGGCGATCGCCGAGGCCTCCAGGGCCTGCTGGAGGGTCGTGGAACGCACGTCGCCCTGGCCGATGGCGCCGTAGGCGAGGAAGGGGATGTTGTAGGTGAAGCTGGCCGCCGAGGGGAAGTAGGCCTTCGAGACGATCGGCCGGGTGTAGGGCAGGTCGATGGGCGGCACCGAGTTGTAGCCGAAGGCGTTGGCCTCCTTGGACATGTCGGTCGCCCCGATGTCGACGCCCAGGTGGGCGTAGCCGGGGTCGCAGGACTCCGGCAGCATCTGTTGGACCGTGCCACCGCAGTCGCTCATGCCGTCGTTGTAGAGCTTCTTGTCGGTCATCGGCGGGATGTAGAAGTTGACGTTGGAGGGGTAGGCCTTGGACAGCAGCCCCGGCTTGAACACCGCGGCCGCGGCGGTGGTGATGACCTTGAAGGTCGATCCCGGCGGGAAGGTCTGCTGGGTGGCCACGAGCCCCAGCGGCGGGAAGCCGTCGGCGTCGTTCTGCGACATCTTCTTGAAGTACGCCGTGTCGGTGGTGGCGTTGGGCGAAGCGAGGTAGGCCGGCTCGTAGGTCGGGTTCGAGTACATCGCGAGCACGGCGCCGGTCTGGGGTTGCAGGACGACCGCGGCGCCGTCCTGGCCGCCCATCGCGACCTGGGCGATCTTCTGCAGGGCCGGGTAGATGGTGGTCTGGATGGAGTCCGACGCCGTGGTCGGGGCGAGGACCTGTTCGAAGTTCTGCGCGGGCTGGGCGTGCGCCGTGAGATAGGAGTTGTACTCCTCTTCGAGGCCCCAGGTGGAGTCGATGGCCGGCGAGTAGTAGCCAACGACGCCCGCGGTCAGAGAACCCAAGGGGTACTCGCGTTGGTAGGTCGTGCCCGAGGCGTTGGTGGGAAGGGAATCCGCGAGCACCTGGCCGTTGGCGGCGAGGATCTTCCCGCGCGGTGCCGACGACGACACCGAGTTGTTCTCGGGGTTCAGGGGCGAGGCGATCAGGGCTGGCTCGCGGAAGAACTGCAGGTAGGCCGACTGTCCGGCGAGGAGCGCCAGGAGCAGGAAGATGAACGAGGCCAGGAGCGAGAGGCGGCGCGACATGACTACC